>CALPOS020000155.1 GCA_943325255.2 Sphingobacterium thalpophilum | reverse complement strand
TTTCAAAACCGGAAAAACTCAATGTATTAAGTATTGGAAGTGCTGAAAAAAATGCCTTTTTAAGTCGAATATATACAGCGGCTGAATTTAATTTTACCAATTACGCCTTAACCAATTTGGACTACAATCAATTGGAGAATCAAGACGCTATCATTCTAAACGAATTGACAGATATTCCACAAGCGTTGCAAACTACTTTAAAAACTTTTGCGAGTAAAGGTGGCAATGTGATTTTCATTCCATCGGTAGAAAATAGCATTTCGAATATCAATAGCTTTCTTGGTAATTTTGGCAAAATCCAGTTTCAAAATGCACAAAAAAACGAGAAATTAATTACGAAAATCGCATTTAATAATCCTGTTTTTAAATCTGTTTTTGAAAAACAAGTTGCCAATTTTCAATATCCGAAAACGAACAGTTCTTTTGGGTTTACCTCGAATTATCCTGCAATTTTGAGTTATGAAGATCAAAGCACTTTCTTAACTTCGATACCCAATGACTTGTCATCAGTTTATGTTTTTTCTGCCGCTTTGAATAAAGAGAATTCCAATTTTCAAAATTCGCCACTGATTGTTCCTGTATTTTACAATATGGCGCAAAGCAGTCAAAAAACTGGAATATCATCGATGTTAATTGGGGAAAGCAACAGCATTTTCATGAATGCAACCTTGAGTAAAGACGATATTTTATCTATTAAGAACAAGGAAGAAAATTTCATTCCAGTTCAACAAATATTGAACAGCAAGGTAAAACTAACTTGTACTGAAAAACCTGAAATTGCTGGAAATTACGGGGTGTATAAGGCGGATGAATTTCTAAAAAATGTCAGCTTTAACTACAATCGAACCGAAAGTGCATTGGCCGAAAGTTCCGAAAACCTGCTCACTGATTTTACTCAAAAAGAATCTATATCAACTGTTTTCGATACCTTGCAGTTCGAAAGAACAAACAACGAAATTTGGAAGTGGTTTGTGATACTTGCTTTGTTATTTTTAGTCTTAGAAGTACTCATTCAAAAATTTGTAAAATGAATTTAATTGTCAGAGCTGCTAAAATAATTGATTCTAAAAGTCCTTTTCACAATCAAATTGTCGATTTGTTAATCGAAGATGGGACGATCATAAAAATCGGAACTTCGATAGTAAATTCCTCTAATTTAAGAGAGTTAAAACTCGATAATTTACACGTTTCACAAGGTTGGTTTGATTCAAGCGTATGCTTTGGTGAGCCGGGCTACGAAGATTGCGAAACCATCGAAAACGGATTACTGGTGGCCGCCAAAAGCGGATTTACATCAGTAGCCTTGCAACCCCATACACAACCAATTATTGACAATCAATCGCAAGTGCATTTTGTACAATCGAAAGCAAAAGATGCTGCGACCCAACTCTACCCAATTGGCGCTTTAACCAAAGAGAGTTTAGGGAAAGATTTGGCTGAACTATATGACATGAAAAATGCTGGTGCCATTGCATTTGGAGACTATAACAGAAGCGTCAGCAACGCCAACCTGCTGAAAATAGCCTTACAATACGCACAAGATTTTGACGGACTAGTGATTGCTTTTTCGCAAGATTCAGACCTCAAAGGAAACGGCGTTGTCAATGAAGGAGTGGTTTCGACTCAGTTAGGATTGAAAGGAATTCCAGCGATGGCAGAAGAATTGCAAGTGGTGCGCAATTTATTTTTGTTAGAATATACGGGTGGAAAATTGCACATTCCAACCATTTCTACAGAGAAATCGGTAGCATTAATCAAAGAAGCCAAATCGAAAGGATTGCAAGTTACTTGTAGTGTAGCAGTGCATCATTTGACTTTGACTGATGAAAAATTACACGGATTTGATACCCGATATAAAGTCGCACCGCCTTTGCGAGCAGATTCAGACAGAAAAGCTTTGTTGCAAGGCATTTTGGACGGAACGATTGATATGATTACCACAGATCACAATCCATTTGATATTGAGCGAAAAAAAATGGAATTCGACTTAGCTAAGAACGGAACGATCGGATTAGAAAGTGCGTTTGGAGCACTGTTGACCGTTTTACCCGTTGAATTAGTAATACAAAAACTAACGTTTGGAAAGTCTGTATTTGGGATTCAGGAGTCGACAATAAAAGAAGGAAATTTAGCCAATTTAAGCTTTTTCAATCCAAATGAAACGTGGACATTTACCAAAGAAAACATCCAGTCAAAATCTAAAAATTCCGCTTTCTTAGGACAAGCGATGAAAGGGAAAGCATACGGAATTTATAACCAAGGAAAACTAGTTATATCAAATGAATAAAACCATTGAAGAAGGAAAAACCGCGGCCATCACAAGTTATATTTTGATTGTGGGCGTTCTCATAGCACTTTCGATGAATTCGGAAAATAAGAATACATTTGCTTCTTTTCACATTCGACAAGCATTGGGATTAACGATTACGTTTCTTTCATTGGGATTGATTGTAAGCAATTTTGATAGTTTGATGATTTCCGCCACCATGTGGATTTTTGTCTCCATACTGTGGACTTATGGTTTTTTCACAGCTATCAAAGGTGATATGAAACCATTGCCGCTATTGGGAAATTTATTTCAAAAAGCGTTTCATTTTATATAATTATATGAACTTATCTCTGCAATATTTAATACGCGAACCTAAAGTTAAACAGCATCAAAACCCGCTATTACTTTTGCTTCACGGCTATGGCAGCAACGAACAAGATTTATTTTCTTTTGCAAGTGAACTTCCTGAAGAATACTATGTCATTTCTGTTCGCGCTCCATATGATATGATGTATGGAAGTTACGCTTGGTATGCGATTAATTTTGATGCGGATGAAAATAAATTCTCAGACCACGACCAGGCGAGAGAATCACGAGATTTGATTGCTAATTTTATTGATGAGTTGGTTGCAAATTATCCAATTGACGCCAATGATATTGCACTAATTGGATTTAGTCAAGGTTGCATTTTAAGTTACGCTGTCGCTTTGTCTTATCCAGAAAAAGTGCAGCGCGTGGTAGCCATGAGTGGTTATTTGAATCTTGACATCGCCACAGAAAACTACGCCAACAATGAGTTTAGCAAATTGAAAATATTTGCTTCACACGGGACGGTAGACCAAGTAATTCCGGTCGATTGGGCTCGAAAAGCAAAACCTATTCTAGATCGTTTGGGGATTGAAACAATTTATAAAGAATATCCCATTGGACACGGTGTTTCGCCACAGAATTTCTATGATTTCAGAAATTGGCTGCAAACCAAATAAGCAACATTACTTTTGATATAAAACGGATTGAATGGTTTCGAAAGTAACGGTTTCGTCTTCATTAATAAAGTACTTCAGCAACACTTCTCCCCAATACTCGCCATCACTATAATCAGCGATAATCCAGCGGTGGTTCAATACTTTTGCTTTATTGATGATGAACTTTTGAGCTCCAATTTGATCTTGTCCCGTATACGGATTCCCTTTTGGATTCTCGTTGAAATCCATCAGTTTTTCTTTTACATATGGAATCAATTTTTCGTAAGGAATAAATTTTTTAGAATCGCCTGAGTCAAAGTAGTTTTGTGCATTTTGGTTGTTCTCCAAAGAAAAATAATTAGCATCATCATACTTTGCGGCCACCGAGGTAAGACTATCTCTCAATTTGGCGTTGGTTGTTTTGAATTGTGTCTCGTCAAAAATATTTTTTTTGCTGTAATACATATACGTGAATATATTAAGCAAGACAGCTAAAATAAAAAGATAAAGGAAAAGGGATTTTTTCATAAGGCAATTAAATTATTAAACAGTGATTTCTAAATTATCATAAGCTACAAAAACATTGGCTGGCAATTTCTTTTGAATTTCTTCGTGGAAGCCGAAAAGGTGACTAATATGGGTGAGATAAGCTTTCTCTGGTTGAACTTTAGCAATAAATGCCAAGGCTTCGTCCAAATTAAAATGGGAATGATGCGGCTCTATCCTCAAGGCGTTCACCACAAGTACTTTCAGTCCTTTTAACTTTGCAACCTCACTTTCTTCGATTGTTTTTACATCCGTAAGATAAGCAAAATCGTCTATTCTAAAACCGAATACTTGCAAATTTCCGTGCATGACATTGATTGGAATCACGACTTTGTCTCCGACTGCAAATGGCTCGTCTAATTTAATTTCGATTGGACGCACGGATGGTGCTCCTGGATAACGACTTTCGGTTTCAAACACATATTCGAAACGACGTTGTAGATTTTTTATTACCCTTTCATGCGCAAAAATTGGAAGTGCACCCTGTTTAAAATTAAACGGGCGAATATCGTCTAAGCCCGCAGTATGGTCCGCATGTTCATGGGTATATAATATTCCGTCAATTTTTAAACATTTTGATCGTAACATTTGTTGCCTGAAGTCAGGTCCACAATCAACAATATACGAATGCTCGTCCCAGTGAATCCAAATTGATACACGAAGTCTCTTATCTTTCGGATCCTCGCTATGACAGACGGAATGCTGGCTTCCAATAACGGGAATTCCTTGTGACGTACCAGTACCTAAAAAATAGACTTTCAAAATGTTATTTTTTTACAAAAATAGTATTAATTATCAGTTGATAAAGTCCTATTTTGTTAACTTTACGCAAGAATTACTACGTTACCTCAAATCATGGAAAAACAAATTAAATTAAAAGGAGACAAAGTCATTGAACAAGTCCCATCTATTAAAGATAAAGCGCTACGTATCAATTTAAATGAAAATATATACGGGACTTTTGCAGAAATAGGGGCTGGACAAGAAACAGTAAGACATTTCTTTAGATCTGGCGGATCTTCTGGAACTATTGCGAAAGCCATGAGTGCTTATGATAAGGACTTTAGTGATGCCATTTACGGCGTGGAAGAAGATGGTCGCTATGTTACGGAAAGCAGATTAAAGAAAATGCTGACCCATGAAGTAAACCTTATTGAAAAACGATTAAGTAGAGAAAAACATCCTCATAAGATGTTTTTTAGTTATGCCAATACGGTTGCGACGATAGATTTTGCGAAACAATTCAAAGGACATGGTTGGGTTGGTATTCGTTTTCAAATTGATCCGGAAGAAGAATACAATGACATTAGTATCCACATCAGATTTAAAGAAACTGATGCACGATTGCAACAAGAAACCTTAGGAGTACTTGGAGTCAATTTGATTTATGGTGCTTTTTATAAATACAATGACCCGAAAAAACTGTTGCGTTATTTGTATGACCATTTGGATAAGGATCAATTAGAGATCGATACCGTCAATTTTTCGGGACCTCGTTTTGAAGAAGTAGACAATCGTCTGATGAGTTTGCAATTGGTAAAAAATGG
>CALPOS020000154.1 GCA_943325255.2 Sphingobacterium thalpophilum | reverse complement strand
CAGTGTCATCTGACGCAACTGAACAAATTGCAACCGCTTTTCCAAACCCGTTTTCGAATTCTTTCAAACTTAACTTAACATCGGTTTCCAACGAACTGGTTCAAGTTAGTGTTTATGATATGTTAGGGAAATTAATTGAAGATTTTAATGTTGAAAGCAACGGTGTTAATTCATTTACTTTTGGCGAAAAATATGCTGCTGGGTTTTATAATGTGAAAGTTGTTCAAGGAGATCTATCTCAAGTTATTCGCATGATCAAACAATAATTTATTTTGAAAATATTGAGAAAAGCACCTGCCATTGTAGGTGCTTTTTGTTTTTGTAACAGAAGTTTGAAGAATAGAGCGAAGAAGGCAAATTGAGCAATCCCAAAAAAACTTCGAATACGAGTATAATCTTAATTGACAATTGCTTACTTTTGATGGAGAGACCTACTAAAACGCACCTATTCAAACAACTAAACAATAAATATGATGAAAAAAACTACTTCAACACTCCGAAAATTCATGTTGTCCTTTTTCCTAACTTTTTCGCTAATAGGATACGCACAACATTTCACAGTGACTTTAGACAATTTTATGTCAACTACTAACACTTTCGAAGTTGATGTTATTCTTACCATCAATACTCCATCGGAAGGAGTTCGGTTATGCGCGGTGTCCGCAGGAATCAATTTCAATCCTGCCATTTTAAATGGTGGTACACCATGCGTAACAAATAATTGTGGCTCATGGGCTTTAATACCTGGAACTATAGCACCAGAGCTTACCGCTAATGGAGGTTTGAATATGATGAATACTACCAATAGACTTAATACAGTAGGGCATTTAAGAATTGTCCAAGCAACCAAGGCTAATTCTCTTGTAGATCTGGTTGCAGGTTCCTACAGAATCGGTAGGTTTAGATTTACCAATACGGTGCCGTGGGCAGTAGATAGCGATCCTGAGTTGTGGTTGCAGCCGACAAATACCAACCCTACTGGTTCTACAAATACAATTGTTGCATTTACTAATTTTGGCTCGACAACTTTTATACGTACTGCTTCAACCACCACAAGTCCACATTATGTCACTTTGGGTTATACACAGGGATCACCGTTGCCAATGCTTCGACTTTTGAACAGTTCACTTGCAACAGTTTCTCCTGATGCTTCGTCAAATATTGCAACTGCTTTTCCAAACCCGTTTTCGAATACGTTCCAACTGAACTTAACTACACTATCAAACGAGATGGTTCAAGTTAGTGTTTATGATATGTTAGGGAAATTAATAGAAGATATTAACATAGAAAGTAACGGAATTAATTCATTTTCTTTTGGTGAAAAATATGCCGCTGGGTTTTATAATGTGAAAGTTTCTCAAGGCAATAAAACGCAAGTAATTCGAATGATCAAACAATAATTTTTTTTAAAAATATTTAGAAAAGCACCTGCATTCGTAGGTGCTTTTTGTTTTTGTGATAAGAGCTAGATTAGAAGAGGAAAGACGTCAAATTGAACAATTCCAAAAAATACGAAAACGTTTGAAATTTTAACTTTTTAATGATACATTTGAAAACCAAAATTAAAAACGTCCCACTTTAGTAGAAAACACATGAATTTTAATCTTACAGAAGAACATTTGATGATTCAACAAGCTGCTCGAGATTTTGCTCAAGCTGAATTGTTGCCTGGAGTAATAGAAAGAGACGAACATTCTAAATTCCCGACCGAACAAGTCAAAATGATGGCTGATCTAGGTTTTATGGGCATGATGGTCGATCCTAAATATGGCGGTTCTGGTTTGGATAGCGTGTCGTATGTTTTGGCGATGACAGAAATTGCTAAAGTGGATGCGTCTGCTGCGGTAATCATGTCCGTAAATAATTCTTTGGTTTGTGCAGGATTAGAGAAATATTGCAACGAAGAACAGAAAATGAAATATTTAATTCCGTTGGCAAAAGGCGAAGTAATTGGTGCTTTTTGTTTGTCGGAGCCAGAAGCGGGATCGGATGCGACTTCACAGAAAACAACAGCAATTGATAAAGGCGATCATTATTTATTAAACGGAACCAAAAACTGGATTACCAATGGCGCGACAGCGTCTACTTATTTAGTTATTGCACAAACCGATGTGGAAAAAAAACACAAAGGAATCAACGCGTTTATCGTAGAAAAAGGTTGGCCTGGTTTTGAAGTTGGTCCAAAAGAAAAGAAAATGGGAATTCGCGGTTCTGATACGCATTCACTGATGTTTACCGACGTTAAAGTGCCCAAAGAAAACCGCATTGGCGCTGATGGGTTCGGATTTAATTTTGCGATGAATGTATTGAATGGCGGTCGCATCGGAATTGCCTCTCAAGCGCTAGGAATTGCAACAGGAGCATATGAATTAGCCTTAAAATATTCGCATGAACGCAAAGCTTTTGGAAAAGAAATTTTCAATCATCAAGCGATTGCCTTTAAATTGGCAGATATGTATGTCAAAATCACAGCTGCACGATTGCTTATCATGAAAGCCGCTTGCGAAAAAGACGAAGGCAAAGATATTTCACATTCAGGAGCGATGGCGAAATTATATGCTTCTGAGATTGCTTTAGAAGTGGCGAATGAAGCAGTACAAATTCACGGAGGAAATGGTTATGTTGCCGAATACCACGTAGAACGTATGATGCGCGATTCTAAAATCACACAGATTTATGAAGGAACTTCTGAAATTCAACGAATCGTTATTTCAAGAGGATTAGTATAAGAATTTAGAGGGTTATAGTTTTAGACCATTAAGAGATTAAGGAAATTAAGTTGTGTTTGACTTGATGAAACTTAAGCATTTATTTTTCCTTCAATATTTTCTGAAATACTGGTCGCATTGACTCGGGTGTAATCGAATTAGTCTCTTCTATTCTGCTGCCTCGAACAACTTTTCTTGGAGCGCTACTTGGTTTAGGAACCATGTCTGGCGCCATCCTATCTCATTTGATTTTTTTGGGAATTGAAGTAAAAAACGATGGCGGAACACTTTTTATTTTGGCAATAATTACGTTTATTTGTTGTGCAATTCTGGTGTTTCAGAACAGAGATAAAATGCAAAGTCTATTAAAGTTTCAATTGTAAAAATATGTTGTTACTAGCTATTCATCATAGTTTACAGGAATTAAACGATTTACTCGCTCAAATTTCCGATGCAGATTATGCGCAGCCCTGCCACGAACTGAGCAACGCAACCATTGGGGAACACACACGCCACATCATCGAAATGTTTCAGTGTTTGAATGCACAATACGAATCCGGAATCGTCAACTACGACCAACGCCAGCGCAATAAATTGATACAGACAAGTTCAGAATTTGCAATGTCTCAAATCAAGGAAATCCAAAGTTCCATCGATAGAGAGAACAAAAAAATCGAGTTGCAACAAATCATCGATGGTTCAGCAATCTCCATCGAAAGCAATTACCTCAGAGAATTGCTCTACAATCTAGAACATTGCATTCATCATCAAGCACTGATTAAAGTAGCGATTCTCATGAATGGCAAGCTTCAAGTCGACGAAAATTTTGGTGTGGCACGCTCCACCATCGAATACAGAAAACAATGTGCACAGTAAGTTTTGTACATTCCCAAGGCAAAATCATCATCACTTCCAATCGCGACGAGCAAGTAGCACGTCCTGCGTTTGAACCTAAGAATTACTTAGTCAATCAAAAAAACTTATTTTTCCCCAAAGACCCCAAAGCAGGCGGAACTTGGTATGTCGTCGATGAAAACGCCAATGTGCTGGTTTTGCTCAATGGCGCTGATGAAAAGCACCAATGGAATCCACCATATCGAAGAAGTCGTGGCCTCATTGTACTCGATCTTTTCAGCTCGGAATCCGCCATAGACGCATGGAAAATTATTGATTTAGAAAACGTAGAGCCATTTACACTCGTGCTTTTTCAAGATCAACAACTTTATCAATTGCGGTGGAACGGAAACGAGAAAAGCACCCTAAAATTAGACACCAACGAAAACCACATTTGGTCTTCATCGACACTTTATTCAAAAGAAATTCGCGAACAACGAGCGCAGTGGTTTTCCACTTTTCTAGATACGACGCCAGCAGTTAATTTCGAGGAAATGTTCCGTTTTCATCGTTACACCGAAGCCGAAAATTCCCAACACGGATTAATCATCAATCGAAACGATCAACTCAAGACGCTGAGCATCACGCAAAGTGTCATCGAGCAAAACAAAATTACGGTCATGCACCATGATTTGATTCAAGAAAAAGAATTCTCAAATACGTTTATTCATGTTTAATTTGGGCGTGCCGGCGCAACAAATACAGTCTGTGCAACAAACCAACTTTAGCGCCGTCGTGCTGTTCGCTCTATCTTTTGCTTTATGGAATTCCGCAAAAGGATGCCGCTGCCATCACTCACGCAACCCACAACTCAAAACCGAGAACCGACAACCGATAATTGACAACCCGCAACTAACTTGAAACTCTTCTTACATAAACTTTTTAACTGGGAATATTGGCCAATGCACGTGGTGTATGTTCCAATCTACTTTCAGTGGGCGTATTACGCATTAAAGGCGCGAACGATTTTCTTTTTCAACGCCTCCAATCCGTCCATCAAAAACGGTGGTTTTATCATGGAATCGAAAAAGGAAATCTACAATTTAATTCCACAGAAATACTATCCAAAAACAGAGTTAATCAAAGAAGACACTTCTTTTGAGTTGGTGTTAGACACATTCAAAGAAGCGCAATTCAACTATCCACTTATTGCCAAACCCGATATAGGTTTGCGTGGTTCAGCCGTGAAGAAAATCCACAATGAAGCCGAATTAAAAACCTATCACGACAAAGTCAATTTTGATTATTTGCTGCAAGATTTGATTCCGTATCCCAACGAAATTGGCGTTTTCTTCGTACGCTATCCACACGAAAAGTTTGGGAGAATTACCGGGATTGTGGGTAAAGAATTTCTGATTGTCACGGGCGACGGAACATCGACGATTGAGACTTTGATTAAAAAAGATCCACGACATGAACTCCAACTCAAAGTATTGCAAAAAGAATACGGTGCGGATTTACAAACCGTTTTAGCAAATGGCGAGCAACGCAATTTAGTTCCATATGGCAATCACATTCGCGGGGCGAAATTCCTTGATTTCAGTCATTGGATATCTCCGCAATTGACCGACGTTATCAACGAAATGTGTCTTAAAATTCCAGAGTTTCATTTTGGTCGACTGGACTTGATGTACCATTCTTTGGAAGAATTGGAACAAGGAAAAAATTTTGCTGTCGTCGAATTGAACGGCGCTGCAAGTGAACCGACCCATATCTACGATCCGAAACATTCCATCTTTTTTGCTTGGAAAGAGCTAACGCGTCACATTCGTTATATGTTCGAAATTAGTGCCGCCAATCATCAAAAAGGATTTCCTTATTT
>CALPOS020000153.1 GCA_943325255.2 Sphingobacterium thalpophilum | reverse complement strand
GTTGGTTTAGATGGTGCCCCGGTGACCAATGCCGTGTCGCTGAATTCACCCATTGGTGAGAGTAACGTAGGAATCGGTCTTTCGGCTATCAATGATAGAATCGGACCAACAGTAGAGAATACACTCTCTGCTGATATCTCCTACACCATTCAAGCCTCTGAAAGCTACAAACTTTCCTTTGGTGTAAAAGCAACTGGGAACTTCTTTAATCTAGATGTGTCGGATCTAACTCCTGAACAAGCAGGTGATCAATCACTAGTGAATTACAGTAAATTCTCTCCTAACGTAGGAACTGGTATTTATTTGCATTCGGATAAAACCTATTTTGGT
Source organism: Sphingobacterium thalpophilum (assembly GCA_943325255.2). Taxonomy (GTDB): domain Bacteria; phylum Bacteroidota; class Bacteroidia; order Flavobacteriales; family Flavobacteriaceae; genus Flavobacterium. The sequence goes on along the minus strand of CALPOS020000153.1, from coordinate 5,095 downwards.
ATTTCGGTGCCAAACTTTATTCAAACCAATCGTTACGACAGTGATAATGTAGCTATTTTCAAAGAAAGAGTCAACTATTACTTCATCGCTGGTCATGTATTCGATTTGAGTTCAAATATCAAATTCAAGCCTGCTTTGTTAACCAAAGTAGTCACCGGTTCGCCTTTGCAATTAGACGTGTCTGCCAACTTTATGTTCTTCGAGAAATTCGTCGTTGGTGGTGCCTATCGTTTGGATGCTGCTGTGAGTGCACTAGCTGGCTTTCAAGTTACCGACGGTTTATACATCGGATATGGTTATGATATGGAAACTACCCGTCTTAGAACTTACAACTCTGGATCGCATGAGATATTCTTGCGTTTTGAATTATTCAACAACTATAACAAAATCACTTCTCCTCGATTCTTCTAAATCTAAAACATCATGAAAAATAAAGCAATAATTTATATCACATTTTTGAGTGTTTTAGCTTTAAATAGTTATGCTCAAAGCAGAGACGTGAAAAAAGCAGATAAGCAATACGACAAGTTTGCCTATATCGATGCGACCAAAACCTACGAGCGTATTGCCAACAAAGGTTATAAATCGGCTGATATGTTTCAGAAAATAGCCAACGCCTACTACTTTAATGCCGAGCTAGACAAAGCAGCAAAATGGTATGGAGAGCTATTTGCCATGAACACCGAGCTACAACCTGAGTACTACTATCGTTATGCGCAATCGTTGAAAGCTGTTGGAGATTACAAGAAAGCAGATGAAATGATGACGCTTTTCAACACCAATTCTTCTGAGGATCTCAGAGGTAAAATGTTCAAAGACAAACGGAATTACATGGATGAAATCAAAGCCAATTCCGGTAGATACAATATCGAAGATGCGGGCATTAATTCAAAATATTCTGATTACGGAAGTGCCTTCTCAGGAACCAAACTAGTCTTTACATCCTCGCGTGATACTGGTAGTTTTGCACAAAAGAAACACAAATGGACCAATCAGTATTTTACCAATCTATACTCCTCTGATCCTACTCCAGAAGGAACTCTTGCTGCGCCTGAGAAATTTGCAAAGAATGTCAATTCTAAATTCCACGAAGCGACACCTGTTTTCACTAAAGACGGAAACACCATGTACTTCACTAGAAACAATTTCAATAACGGAACTAAAGGTAAAGACGCCAACAAAACAACACTGCTTAAAATTTACAAAGCCACTTTAATTGATAACCGTTGGCAAAAAGCCACTGAACTTCCTTTTAACAGTGATAGTTATAGCGTAGCGCATCCGATGCTCAGTCCAGATGAAAAAACATTGTACTTCGCCTCCGATATGCCTGGAACTAAAGGACAATCAGATTTGTGGAAAGTAAGCATTAGCGGTGATGGATCGTTTGGAACGCCTGAGAATTTAGGAGCATCTATCAACACTGAAGGTAGAGAAACTTTCCCTTTGCTCACCGACGAAAACGAATTGTACTTCGCCACTGACGGACATCCTGGATTGGGTGGTTTAGACATATTTATGGCTAGAATGAATCCTGATGGTTCGTTTCAAGACCCTATGAATATTGGAGCGCCTGCCAATTCACCTAAAGATGATTTCGCATACTTAATTGATACCAAAACCAGAAAAGGATTCCTATCTTCTAACCGCGATGGTGGTCAAGGATACGACGATATTTATAAATTCTTAGAAACTAGAAAACTGATTTGTGAGCAGGAATTATCTGGACTGGTAACAGATCTTGAAACTGGAGAAATTCTTCCTAATACTAAAGTGACGCTCTTTGATGAGAAATTTAACCTAATCGAAGAAGTTACCTCAGATGACAAAGGATTCTACAAATTCAAATCGGTAGAATGCGGTAAAACATACTACGTCAGAGCCGAAAAAGAAAAATACAATACCAAAGAACAACGCATCACTATTTCCAAAACAACCGGAAAAACAGATCTTCCTATTCAGTTAGAGAAAACCGTAAAACCTGTTACTGTAGGTGACGATTTGGCTAAAGCATTTGGTATTAAAATCATCTACTTCGACTTGGATAAATGGAACATTCGACCAGACGCTGCTTTAGAACTGGAGAAAATTCTTGACGTAATGAAGCAATATCCAACGATGAAAATCGATGTGAGATCGCATACCGACAGCAGAGCCTCTTTCAAATACAACGAAAAACTATCCGATCGTAGAGCTAAATCTACCATGGCTTGGTTAGTTAAAAACGGCGTAGAAGAAAATAGAATCACCGGTAAAGGTTACGGTGAAACGCAACTCGTAAACAAATGTGCGGACGATGTGAAATGTTCTGAAGATGAACATCAAGCCAATAGAAGAAGTGAGTTTATAATTATGGCGCTATAACGCTAAAGCAACATAAAGAACATAAAGAAGGATGCTGTCATGGCATCCTTCTTTTTTATTAAAATAAACTCTTGCGAAAGTACAAAAGCAATACAATAAGATAAATGAAATAAGTCAACGTGTGCGCCATAACAACCCCAGCAATTCCATAATTAATGATGAAATAATGACTAAAACTAAACATCAACAATAAAGAAAAAAGTTCGGTGCAAATAAAAGCGACAGTCAACTTCCTAGCATAAAATTGATACCCTAAAATTAGTGAAGCCACTTTGAATGTATCGCCCAATAATTGCCAAAAGAACAAATCTGCAACCGGAAGAAAGTCTTTGGTGAAAAATAATTTGATAAAAAAATCTTTAAGAAAAAACAAGACAATTACTCCAAATATGTATAATGGAACCACACTCAAATAGTAACTCTTGACCACATTTTGCACCGCCTTTTTTGAACTTGAAAAGGCCAGCTTAGGAAAAAAATAAACCGTCAAGATCGTCGAAATAAACATCAAGTAATAATTTGAAATCCTCGTCATCGCTTCCCAATATCCGGCGCTATCAATTCCTAGAACTTCGATAATGTTATTTCTAATCGCAAGAAATACTAACGAACCAAATACCGATGACACCAAAGCCATCAAGGAATAAGACGATAAATTCTTTAGCACTTGCCAATCAAAAGAAGTTCTTGAAATGTTGTCAAAAAACGAAATTTCTTTATTTACATAATAAAAAGCCACAAAAAACAATAATGCTGGAGGAACAATAATAGTAAGCAAAGCACCAAATGTCTTGTAGTAATAAACAGCAACAATACAAAATAGCAATCCTGTCAAATTCCCTAAAATATTGACATAGATCACTTTCTTAAATTTGCCCAATCCATTGAGAATAACGATGAGATAAGTTGTTGATGCGTACCAAGGGAGAATAAGCGCAAGTATCTTAAATACAATACTATATTCCCAGTTACTTCCAAAAACAATCAATGTTAAGTAATGCGAAAAACCAAACAAAAAAATACTTAAAATTACAGAGACAATTAAAAGACTAAGAAACACCGTTGACAGTATTTTCTTCAACGCAACGTCATCATTCTTGGCATCAACGACATACTTTACAATACCATTTTGAAAACCAAGCGTGGCAATACTTTCTACTGAAGTGAGGAAATTCTTCAAGTTTCCTGTAAGTGCAAGTCCACTTGGACCAATAAAGATAGCCAAAACTTTTGAAGTTATCACTCCAATGGCTATTTTCAGAATAACACTCACGCTGTTCAAAGAGGCAACTTTGAATAGTGGCGTTCGCTTTATTGTCGTAAAAAAACTCAATTGATTGGAAATTTGAAAATAGGTTACAAAACTACTATTATTTAACGTAAAAAGAGGGAACGTGTAAAGCTAAATCAACTAAAAACTCACGTACTATGTTTTTATAAATTAATTTTTATAATTTTAAAGTCCAATTTATATCGTGGTGACTATTAAGAAAATAAAATATTCTCTCCTTCTTTTCCTTATTCCATTGGCAATTTTCGCCCAAGACGTTTCCTTGCTTCAGCAGTTTAATGGCCGGTATGATTTTACCTTTGTTGGTAATACTTTGAATCCAAATGAAAATTCCTACATGACGGTACCTGAAATTAACACGTTCTCCTCCGCCAATTTAAGTTTAAGTCCTAACGATATCGTCGAAAAAGCCTATTTATACTGGGCAGGTTGTGGGCCTGGTGACTTTGAAGTTCAGCTAAACAATACCATAATAACTCCAGAACGAATTTTTCAACACTTTAGGACAGCCAACGGCAATGACTTAGAATTCTTCAGCGCTTTTTCTGATATCACTAATCTCGTTCAAGCCACGGGAAACGGAACCTACACCTTGAGCGACCTCGATTTGAACGAATGGATTACTTATTATTTTCAAAACAGAACGAATTTTGGCGGCTGGGCGATAGTCGTTGTTTATAAAAATAATAGTTTACCTTTTAATCAAATTAATGTCTATGATGGCCTTCAAGCGGTTCCCAATAATATTGCAATTACATTAAGTAGTTTAGACGTTGTTGATAATCAAGATGCAAAAATTGGTTTTTTAGCATGGGAAGGCGATGAAAATATCCAAGTGAATGAAACACTGTCGATCAATGCCATTCCGCTTCAGAATCTTCCGTTAAATCCTGTCAACAATGCATTCAATGGAACCAACAGCATTACTAATAATGACAGTATGTATAATATGGATTTGGATATTTACGACATTCAAAATACCATTGAAGTTGGCGATACTTCGGCATTAATTCAGCTGGGATCCGGTCAAGATTTTGTGATGATCAATACGATTGTAACCAAACTAAATTCTCAAGTGCCAGATGCACAGATTGCGATTGATGATGTTGACGTTAGATGCAATTCGAGAGAAATAATTGTGCACTATACTGCATCAAATTTTAACGCAACAAAAGCGCTTCAAGCAAATGTTCCCATCGCCATCTATATAGAAGATGTGCTTCTTGCAACGACTCAAACACAAAACCAAATTGAAATTGGCGAGACCGAAAGTGGAACAATTACACTTCAAATTCCTGAAGCAATACCAAGTCCATTCAACCTTAATTTTGTCATTGATGACAATGGCAGCGGTCAAGGAATTGTCATCGAAAATAGTGAAACCAACAATTCATCATCGCAAAATGTCTCCTTTTTTCAATCTGAAGCACTGATTGCGTT
>CALPOS020000152.1 GCA_943325255.2 Sphingobacterium thalpophilum | reverse complement strand
GCCGCAAAGGTTTTGATATGTTATTTTAGGAGCTTTTCCCGCTGTCCGTTATATCTTTTTATCCTGAAACGAGTTCAGGATAAAAAGGATGCCACTGCCATCAGGGCTAGGGTCCGCGGTAAAAATCAAGACTTATTTCCAGTTGACAGCCAAAGCAAAAACAGATTTGCTATCTTTCGTAATACTGAAAACAGTTTGGCTTTCTGCATTCGATTCGTGAATTTCAACGACTTCACCCAACGATAACTCTTTCAAGAAATTCATATCTAAACTGGCAATCGACTTGTTCAACATAATGGTTTCATCAACGACGTCCAAGCACCACTCAAGATATTTCACGTTATTGACGTGATTTACAATATCCAAATCAGACATAACCACTTTTCGTTCAAAAAGTAATTGCTTCGATTCGTCGATTTCAATTTTTAAAAATGGCTGCGATGTCGCTCGGTTTTCTGGGTATTTTTCACAATGGTCATGCGCCAAAACCATGCCTTCTGGTCGTCGTGTTTTGGTGTTGAAGACCGCCCAAAAAGTTTCCACACCAATACATTTCTCACCATTTGCCGAAACTTCCATCGCACGAACCGAACGGGAATTCTCCAATGAGTTAATCCACGTTTTGATGGTGATAATATCTTTCCACTTCGGGAGTTTCGCAATCTCTATTCGCATTCTGCTCAACACCCATGCTTGATCGAACTTTTGCATGTCTATAAAACTAAAACCACCAGACTCGGAATGCGCAGCAGCAGTTAACTGCAACATATTACACAAATCGGTATAACGCAAATAACCATTAGGTGTGCATTGCATAAAATTTATTTCCCATTCTTGGGAATAAATAGAACTAAAGTTGGGAGCAATTGGCATATTTATTTTATCGCCGTGAATTCACGAATAAATCTTTCTTGATAGAGTTCTAAAATTCGTGCTTTCGTGGCTATTTTTAAATTATTGAATCAATAAATTGAATTATTTCCTTTGGGTCAGTTTTGAAATCAAACCACTTGGTATCCTCATTTCTCTTAAACCACGTCAGTTGTCTTTTGGCAAAACGACGCGTGTTTTTCTTGATTTCTTCTATGGCAAATGGTAACGAAATTTTCTCGTCAATACAATCAAATAGTTCTTTATAACCTACTGTCTGTAAAGCGTTTAGATTTTTATATGAAATAAGGTTTTTAACTTCTTCAAGTAGTCCAGCCGCCATCATTAAATCGACGCGTTGGTTGATGCGATCATACATCAAATTTCGATCGGCTTCTAAACCAATAACTATGGGTGTAAAACCTCTGGCATTCTTTTTTTGGCTTAGGAAACTTGAATAAGGTTGTCCAGTTCCTAAGCAAACTTCCACAAAGCGCATCATCCGTTGTGGATTGAGCAACGTTTGTGGGTTTTCGGTTGTTAGTTTGTCATAATAGACAGGATCTTTTTCTTGCAATTGTTCTTGCAAATACGTTAGTCCATGTTGCTTATAATTATTCAAAACCAAATCGCGAATGTCTGTTGCAATCTCCGGAAAAGCATCAAATCCTTTGAGAACGGCGTCTACATAAAGTCCAGAGCCACCAACTAAGATTGCAAAATCTTTCTCATCATATAATTCCTCAAGCTTGGCAATGGCTTCTTTTTCGAAATCGCCGACCGTATAATTTTCAGTCACGGATCGATTGCGAATAAAATGATGTTTTGCTGCGGCTAATTCCTCATTAGAAGGAACTGCAGTTCCAATCGACATTTCTCGATAAAACTGTCGACTGTCGCACGACAAAATCTCACAAGCGAAATGTTGCGCCAATTGAATGCTCATCGCAGTTTTTCCGATGGCTGTTGGTCCGACAATGACGATTAGGTATTTCATGCAGCAATTACTTCGATGGTTGAATGTTTAGCCCCGATGGCAGTGGCATCCTTTTTTGTTTTAAGAAAAGCCCTCGTCCTTCGACTGCGCTCAGGATGACAAGCTTCGCGCTCGGGGTGACAAAAAACAAAAAAGATAGAACGTACAGCGGGATCAAGCTCCTAAAAATACAACAACTTCACACTTCGACTTCTTCGAATTTGACTTTGAATAATGGTTCTCGTATCGCGATTATTTTCCATGGGTGTCAACATATTTTTTAGGATTTCGATGTTTCGGATTTGGTAATTCAAGTCGTAGAACGCGTAACCTTTGTATATGCCGTTTTCTATGAGTACCGCAGAGCGCTCATTGATGGTTCTGCCGCGGTCTGTAATCACAATCGTCCTGTTTTCAAAGACATTTTTATCGATGAATTCTTGTACACGTGCATTATATTCTTCAGGCGAAATCTTACCAATGCAAGCGCCGTCACATTCTTTGATCGTGTATTGAAAACAATGGTTTTTAGTTTCGTACAAACCGGTTAATTTCTGACACAGTTTGTAGTGCGCCGTGATTCTAAACAGCGCATTTTTGCCTTCTTGAAAAGTGGTGAAAGATGTAATTTCCTTTTTTCTCCCATCTGCTTTTTGTAGCAATAAATTGAGGTAACCTTGTTCATCTTTTTCTGCATACAACGCCCATTGAAAAATGCTTTTTCTTTGCGAACGGTTGTAAATAGGTTGATTGATTTTTATTTCGTCGCTTTCTTTCAGCAAGGCGATGAGTTCACTTCCGGTTTCTTCATACGTCACCGCAAAAACTTCCAACTGGATTTTCTTGCATTTGTTAGTTGTTCCAGTAAAATGCTGGTTGATTCTTTTTTTGATGTTTTTGCTTTTGCCGATATAGATGATCGAACCATCTTCGCGATGAATATAATAAACGCCAGTTTTTGAAGGAACACTTTCGACGATATCCAGTAATTTCGGCGCCATTCCTTTGATAATTTCCGTCTGAACCATGTCTTTTACAATGATCTTTTCGACATCTTTATCGAGCAGCATTTTGAAAAGTTTGACGGTGGCAAGTGCATCGCCATTGGCTCGATGTCTGTCTGCCATTGGAATTCCGAGTGATCGTACTAATTTGCCAAGGCTATACGAAGGCTGTTCTGGCATTAGCACTTTTGCTAATTCTACAGTGCAAAGTGTTTTGCAGTCGAAAGCATAACCCAGGCGACGAAATTCGGTACGTAAGATTCGATAATCAAAAGAGGCGTTATGTGCTACGATGATACAGTCTTGTGTGATTTCGATGATGCGTTTGGCGACTTCAAAAAACTTGGGTGCCGAGCGCAGCATCGCGTTATTAATGCCGGTTAGCTTTACGACAAAAGGTTGAATCGGGATTTCAGGATTGACCAAGCTAATAAACTGATCGACCACTTCATGACCATCAAAACGATAGATGGCGATTTCTGTGATGCCTTCTTCGTTAAATTGTCCTCCGGTGGTTTCTATGTCGAGTATTGCGTACAAATGTAGTAATCAGTGTTCAGTTGTTAGTGTTCAGTTGTCAGTAAACCGTTATCTTCCGCCAAAGATACTACTTCCAATTCGAACCATGGTACTACCACATTCGATCGCGAGTTGATAATCTCCCGACATGCCCATGGAAAGGGTTGTGAATTGTCGGTTGTGTGTTGTCGGTTCTTGATGGTTGTCAAAAATAGCTTTCAGATGTTGGAATTCTTTTTTAATTTGAGTTTGGTTTTCGGTAAACGTTGCCATGCCCATGAGTCCAACGATTTTAATATTTTTCAGATTTTTGAAGATTTCTGATTGCAATAAATCATCGAGTTCTTCTTCATTCAAGCCAAATTTCGTTTCTTCTTCAGCAATGTGAAGTTGCAAAAGGCAATCGATAACTCGGTTATTTTTTTGTGCTTGTTTGTTGATTTCTTCTAACAATTTCAAACTATCGACACCGTGAATTAAACTCACGTAAGGCGCCATATATTTGACTTTGTTGCTCTGAATATGACCAATCATATGCCATTTAATGTCTTTTGGCATTTGTTCCCACTTATCGGTCATTTCTTGAATCTTGTTCTCTCCAAAAACACGTTGACCAGCTTCGTACGCCTGCAGGAGATCGGAAATAGGTTTGGTTTTTGAAACCGCGACAAGTGTGACATGTGACGGTAGTGTAGCATTTATATTGAGGAGATTTTCTGGAATGGACATGTTTTTCTTATTTATTTCGTAGAATTCACTGCATTACAATTCATAAATAACCAATCCGCTTCTGAACTTTGGTTCAATATACGTGCTTTTTGGCGGCATGATGCAATGATTATCGGCTAGCACTTTAATTTCTTCAATATCACAAGGAAACAATATGAATCCAACTTCAAATTCACCGTCATCAATTTTTTGTTTGAGTATTTGAATTGGCTGTTTTCCAGAAATATACTCGATGCGTTCGTCGTTTCTCAAGTCTTGTATATTCAATAGACTCGACAACACTTTGTCGTATAGAATTTGCGTATCAAGCGATTCTAATTCAGATTTGAAACCACCATTTTCTTCTTTTAGATTTAAGGAATAATACTGCCTGTTCAAATACATTCCAAATTGATGTTTTGCAATTGGTTTACTAAAGCTTTGATCCAGATTTTCAATTGTAAATGTCTTGCTCAGCGCTTCTAAGAATTCCGTTTTTGAAAGTCCATTGAGGTCTTTGATTACGCGATTGTATTCGTAAATCTTAACGTTGTTTTCCGAAATCAAATAACTAAGCATATGACTTCTGGAAATATTTTCCGAATCTTCATTTTCTTCTGAAAGCAATGCCGAAGCTTCACAGCGATGGTGTCCGTCAGCTATATAAAGATAGTTCGTTTTCTTAAAGATATTTTGCAACCAATTAATTTCTAAGGCATCATCGATTTTCCACAGGTAATGGATTTCTTTTTTCGTTGTCGAAAACTCAAAATCCGCTTGCTTTTGGGTACAATTGAAAATCCAGTTTTCGATTGTTTTGTTATCTGGATAAGTCATCAAAACGGGCTCGGTATTGAAGCCAGAATATTTCATGTATTCCTTCAATAATCGTACGCGGAATGCAATTGTGTCTTCGTGTTTTTTAATGATGTCGTTGCGATATTCTTCAATGGAAGTTCCGACAATAATTCCAGTAAACGACTCCGTTTTGGTAATGATTTTATGAATATAAATAGCAGGCTTGTGGTCTTTGACTAAGATGATTTCATCCTTAAATTCCTGATATTTCTGCTGTACTTGCTTGTATCTTTTTTCATAAGCAATGGTTTGCTGATTGACAAAAGCAGGTTTTAAAACATGTAAAAAAGACAATGGATTGAAGTCTAATTGAGCCGCCAGTTCCGCATTGACATATTCTTCATAGGAACGACAGGTCACCAAACAAACTTTGTCTCGAGTAGGTCGAACCGCTTCAAAGGGAAAAATACTAGCCATTAGTTAATTGATAATTGACAATTTCCGTCGATACGTAATAGTTATTGCTTTCTATTTGAAAACATTTTAGCGACTTTTTCTGCTTTTTTACTTTCAGCATAATCGTAAAAACCTTCTCCCGATTTCACTCCTAATTTCCCGGCGCGAACCATATTCACTAAGAGCGG
>CALPOS020000151.1 GCA_943325255.2 Sphingobacterium thalpophilum | reverse complement strand
TACTCGCGGGCGCAATGATTACGCAATCGGCGCCACTTTTCAAAGTAGAAAAAGTATCCTGTTGAATGGGATTGGCTTCTGTTAAGCCCGATTCAATCAGCGCTTGTTGGAGGTTAGGGTTTATTTTTTTTAGGTTCATTTTATTAGTTGTCGGTAGTCGGTTGTTGGTTGTCGGTTAAACTCATAACGGACAACTGATAACCGAGAACATTTTTACTTACTTGCGAACAGTTTTACATCGGTTTCAGAAATTTCATTTCCGCCCAAGATAATCAATCGCTCGACTACATTTCTCAATTCGCGGATATTTCCCGTCCAATCGTATTCTTGCAACAACTGAATCGCTGCTTCCGAAAAAGTCTTTGGTGAAGTTCCTTGGTCTGCAGCAATACTTTGTGTAAAATGCTCGATGAGCAATGGAATATCGTCGCGACGTTCGTTTAATGCGGGAACTTTTATTAGGATAACCGCTAGTCTGTGGTATAAATCTTCACGGAATCGACCTTCTTCGATTTCCTTTTTCAAATCTTTGTTGGTTGCAGCTACTACGCGCACGTTGACTTTAATATCTTTATCCGCTCCAACTCTTTGAATCAAACTTTCCTGCAGAGCGCGCAGTACTTTGGCTTGCGCAGCCAAACTCATATCGCCGATTTCATCTAGAAAAATAGTACCTCCATCGGCAGCTTCAAACTTTCCAGCACGGTCGCGAACCGCAGAGGTAAAGGCACCTTTGACATGCCCGAACAATTCGCTTTCGATGAGTTCACTTGGGATCGCAGCACAATTGACCTCTATTAATGGAAAATTACAACGATCGCTTTTATCGTGCAGTTGATGCGCAACCAATTCCTTTCCGGTTCCGTTTGGTCCCGTGATTAAAACGCGCGCGTCGGTTTGGGCAACTTTCTCAATCATGAGTTTGATATGATTGATAGGATCACTCTCGCCAATCATCTCGTATTTCTTTCCGACGATTTTCTTGAGAATTTTATTCTCAACGACGAGTTGCTTTTTGTCTAAGGCATTGCGGACCGTGTTGAGCAAACGATTTAAATCTGGTGGTTTGGATATATAATCAAACGCACCCAATCGCATGGCGTTGATAGCAGTTTCCATATCACCATGACCAGAAATCATGACCATCGGAATTTCAGGTTTTATTTTTTTGACGGCTTCAAGCAATTCGACACCGTCCATTTTTGGCATTTTGATATCGCAAAGCACCAAATCGTAATCGGTATTTTTGATTTTTTCGAAGCCTTGCATGCCATCTTCGGCTTCTTCAACGTTATAAGTGCTGCTTTCTTCGGATAGTATTTTAATTAATACTCTTCTGATGGAAGCTTCGTCTTCGATGATTAGTATTTTGGGCATTTTTTGAGTTGCTGAGTTACTGGGTTACTTAGTTACTGAGTTATTGTGTCGCAAATTTAGTGAGTTAGTTTGGAAGAGAAGTCATCAATTATATTTTGATTTTGAATATTATCGCAAAACCCTAGCCCTGATTGGAGCTAAGTGCCGCGCACTGCGGAAAGCAGGTTCCCGGCTCCCAAAAAAAACTCAGCAACTCAGCCACTCAGTTACTCAGAGACTCTCTTACTAATATTTCAGCCATTTATACAACTCCTTCCAAGTTGGTTTTTTGCCATACATCAGAATTCCGACACGGTAAATTTTTGAGGCGAACCAAACCACCCCAACAAACGTTGCGAAAAGAATCGTAATCGACAACACAATTTGCCACCACGGCACGCCAAACGGAATGCGCATCAACATGACGATTGGTGAGGTGAGTGGAATCATAGAAAAAATGGTCGCGATGTTGCCGTGCGGATCATTGATTACGGTAAAAAATCCGATGTAAACGCCCAAAATTAAAGGCATGATAATCGGCAGGAGAAATTGTTGTGAATCGGTTTCGTTATCAACCGCAGCTCCGATGGCAGCATAAAATGAGCTGTAAAGGAAATAACCGCCGATAAAATAAAGGATAAAACAAATAATAATGGTTGCGATAGGCAAGTTCCATAATTCCCTCATATACAATTGGATTGTTGAAAATTGTTCCTGCGCTTGTTGCATCATCTCAGGTGGTACTTTAGCGCTTGGAGCAGCATTAATTCCTAAGAAATACGACGACCCAAACATCAGCGCCAGCCCGATAATGGCCCAAATGACAAACTGTAAAATTCCAGCCAACGAGGTTCCAATAATTTTCCCCATCATCAATTGAAAAGGTTTTACGGAGGAAATGATAATTTCGATAATACGGTTGGTTTTTTCTTCAATGACCGAGCGCATGACCATATTGCCGTAGATGATGATAAACATCATGATGAGATAACCGAACGCGCCGCCGATGGCAATTTTGATTTCATTGAGTCCTTTGAGCGATTCTTCTCCGGTAGATTTCGCCACTTTGATATTGATGTCCGCTTGTGCTTTTTGAATGGCTATGGTGTCGAGTTGCGCTTTCTCGAAATTGAGTTTGGTGAGTTTTTTGGCAATGATATCTTCCGTATCGGCCAGAAATGTGATACTTGGACTGTCATTAGAAAGATATTGAATTTTGTCTTGGAGCAAATTATAATCACCCGCTTTTGGAATAAAAAGTAAGCCTTCGAAGCTTTCGGAAACCAAACTGTCTTGTAACACCTTCATGTCGACGTTGGACATATTTAGGTAATGAAATTCTTCCGAGTTTTTAAATTCATTGACAAAAATACCGGTCTCATCGTGGATGGCGATTTGCTTCACATCGGCTTTTAGTGAACCTAAATAACCAACGAATGCGGCGATACCAACAAATAGCAATGGACTCAAGAACGTCATTACAATGAACGACTTGTTGCGCACTTTGGCAATGAATTCTCTTTTTATAATTAGGGAAATGATGCTCATAAATTGGGAAATTATCTAATTTGAAATGCTAAATTCCACACTGTCAAGATTGGAATTTGGATTTTTTATTGTCTTTTATTATCTGTTACGGTTTGGATGAAAATATCATTGACGCTCGGGATTTTCTCCATAAAATGCGTGACTTGTCCCCGTTGTGTTAAAATGTGAAGTAGCTCATTTGGCGTGGCGCTGCCCAATTCAACTTTAAGTTTGAGTTCGTCATTGAGCGATTTAAAATCGGTTTGACCAACGGTAAATTTTTGAGTGATATCGTACATTAATCCTTCTACATTGTCCGTAAGAATGCCGACCTCAAAACTGTTGGTACGGTATTGTTTCTTGACATCGGTCAGTTTTCCTTCGATGAGTTTGTTGGATTGATGAATTAAAGCAATATCATCGCAAAGTTCCTCAACACTTTCCATACGATGCGTAGAAAAAATAATGGTCGACCCTTGTCTTTTGAGTTCAAGAATTTCGTCTTTGATGATGTTGGCATTCACTGGATCGAAGCCAGAAAATGGTTCGTCAAAAATCAGCAATTTGGGTTTATGCAAAACACAAACGACAAACTGGATTTTCTGCGCCATTCCTTTGGAAAGTTCCTGAATTTTTTTGTTCCACCAGCCTTGAATTTCTAGTCGATCGAACCAATATTTTAATTGTGCAGTAGCTTCGGCTTTAGACAAACCTTTCATTTGCGCCAAATAAAGACATTGCTCGCCCACTTTCATTGATTTATACAAACCACGTTCTTCGGGAAGATAGCCGATATATTGCACATGCTGTGGTTTAAGCGTTTCACCGTCGAAGATGACTGACCCAGAATCGGGCATGGTAATCTGATTGATAATTCGAATGAGTGAAGTTTTTCCGGCGCCATTCGGGCCAAGAAGTCCGTAGATGCTTCCTTTCGGGACGGTTAGTGATACTTTATTGAGTGCAACATAGTCGCCATATTGTTTGACTACATTTTGAACTTCAAGAATATTACCCATGCGTTTGTTTATTATTGTTTGTTGCGTTTTTGGACGTTTGTGTGTAAAAGTAAGTAAATGTTACAACATGAATTGTCCTGCTAAAAAAAACCCACCCTTATTTGCACAAGGATGGGAAAAATTGCTATGAAAAAGAAATACTAGTTACCTAGTATGATTCAAATATAAAATATTTTTTTCGATTTATGAAAACATATCTTTAACTTTTTCGAAAAAAGATTTGTCGCTTTTTTCCGGTTGCGGAATAAAGTTTTCGTCGTTCAAATTTTTCTCGAAAAACTGCTTTTGTTCTTTGTTTAAAGTCTTGGGTGTCCAAACATTGATATGCACTAGCAAATCACCTGTTCCATAACCATTTAGACTTGGAATACCTTTGCCTTTGAGTCGAAGGATCTTGCCAGACTGAATTCCTTCTTCCAATTTGATACGCACTTTTCCGTTGACCGCATCGATATCTTTCGAAACACCCAGCACTGCTTCTGCAAAACTGATGTATAAGTCGAAATGTAGGTTTTCACCTTCACGTTTCAAAAATTCGTGTTCCGCTTCTTCAATGGCAACAATCAAATCACCTGGAATACCATTTCCGGGAGCATCATTTCCTTTGTTAGCAACTTTAAGTTGCATCCCATCTACTACGCCAGCTGGAATCTTGATCGAAACGGTTTCGTCCTCCAATAACATCCCTTGCGCATCTGCATTGGCAGGTTTTTTATCTAATATTTGACCGGAACCGCCGCAAGTTGGACAAGTAGAAGCAGATTGCATTCTTCCTAATATCGTATTGGTTACGCGCATCACTTGACCTTGTCCGTTACAGGTAGAACAAGTTTTGTAACTTACTCCAGGAGCTTGAACTTTGCGTTTTACCTTTACTTTTTTCTCAACCCCATTGGCAACTTCTTCTAGAGTCAGTTTTACTTTGATGCGGAGATTACTTCCTTTCATTCGACGTTGACCTCCAGAATTTCCGCCGAATCCACCACCAAACGCACCGCCGAAAATATCGCCAAACTGGCTAAAGATATCTTCCATATTCATGCCACCATGACCGCCACCGAAACCGCCAGCACCATCAAATGCTTGATGTCCGTACTGATCATATTTGGCTTTCTTTTGAGGATCACTGAGAACTTCATACGCTTCTGCAGCTGCCTTAAAGTTTTCCTCTGCTTCTTTGTTGCCTGGATTTTTATCAGGGTGAAATTCAATGGCTTTTTTGCGATAGGCCTTTTTGATTTCAGCCTCTGACGCACTTTTGGAAATCCCTAATATTTCGTAAAAATCTTTTTTCATTTTAATTTTTTTCAATTAGTCTTTCGACTTGAATTGCTATTAGAACGGTTTTTAATTACCAATAACTACCTTCGGAAAACGAATGATCTTATCCCCTAATTTGTACCCTTTTTCGATAACATCAACAATTTTTCCTTTCAGATTTGGAGAAGGCGCTGGTATTTGTGTAATGGCTTCTGCAAAATCGGCGTTGAAAATATCTCCGGCTTTTACAGCAACTTCTTCAAGTCCTTTGGAAACCAATGTCGATTTTAGTTTTTCGTAAATCAACTCCACGCCTTGAAGCAAGACATCGTCTTCTGATTTTTTGATTTCAACCAAAGCCCTGTCAAAATCGTCCATTACTGGCAACATGGCTTGAAGCACTTCTTGATT
>CALPOS020000150.1 GCA_943325255.2 Sphingobacterium thalpophilum | reverse complement strand
CGTAGATATAATCATAAACGTCAAAATCTGCAGCAGTAAATTGTTTTCCGCGTTGTTGTGAAATATCAATTCCGTTTTTCTTGGCAATGGCAATAGATCGCTCGTCGGGTTGTTTGCCTACGTGCCAATTGCCTGTTCCCGCAGAATCAACTACAAATGATTTTCTGGGAAGTTTAGATATTAATATTCCTTCTGCCAAAGGAGATCGGCAGATGTTGCCTAGGCAAACCATCAAAATCTTAACTGGCATTTTTACAAGGATAATTTTTTGTGAATGTCTTCCACAAATTTTTTGAATTGTTTGTCAGTCGCCACTAAATTATCCACCGTTTTGCAAGCATGTAAAACCGTTGCATGGTCGCGGTCGCCAATTTGGGAACCAATGTTTGCTAAGGAAGCTTTGGTAAATTTCTTTGCGAAAAACATGGCGAGTTGACGTGCTTGCACGACATGTCTCTTTCTGGTTTTTGACTGTAAGATTTCTAAATCCAATTGGAAGTAGTCAGAAACTGTTTTTTGAATGTATTCGATAGAGATTTCTCTTTTTACATTCTTAACAAATTTCTCCACGACGTGTTTCGCCAAATCAATCGTTACCTCTTTCTTATTGAATGAAGATTGTGCAATTAAAGAAATGATTGCGCCTTCTAGTTCTCTGACATTTGATTTGATATTACGCGCCACATATTCTATGATTTCGTCTGGCATATCTACGCCGTCGCGATATAGAATGTTTTTCAAGATTGAGATTCTTGTTTCATAATCAGGCTGGTGCAATTCTGCGGACAATCCCCATTTGAAACGAGAAAGCAATCGTTGTTCAATATCTTGCATATCAACAGGCGCTTTGTCCGAAGTCAAAATTACCTGTTTGCCATTTTGGTGTAAATAGTTGAATATATGAAAGAATACGTCTTGCGTTCCTGATTTACCAGATAAAAACTGAACATCATCAATAATTAAGACATCAATTAATTGATAAAAATGGATGAAGTCATTTCTGTTATTTTTCTTTACGGAATCAATATATTGTTGTGTAAAGATTTCAGCAGAAATATATAGAACTGTTTTTTCTGGATATTTGTCTTTAATTTCTACACCGATAGCGTGCGAAAGGTGTGTTTTCCCTAATCCAACGCCACCAAAAATAAGTAGCGGATTAAAAGATGTCCCGCCAGGTTTGTTGGCAACCGCCATACCAGCAGAACGTGCTAATCTGTTGGAATCTCCTTCGAGAAAATTCTCAAAACTATAATTGGCATTTAATTGTGATTCAATCTTAAGATTTCGAATTCCTGGAATCACGAATGGATTTTTTAGTTCTGGGCTTAAGTTTTTGAATGGAGCGTCTACTTCTTGAGATTTTATGGAGCTTCTGTGGGCACTAGGTAATTGCTCCATAAAGGGTTGCTTGTTACCATAGGTGTTTTCCATTTTTATTTTGTAGAGCAATTTGGCATTCTTTCCAAGTTCTTTTGTAAGGGCAACTTTGAGTAATTTTACGTAATGTTCTTCTAACCACTCGTAGAAAAATTTGCTAGGAACTTGAATGTATAAGGCATTATCAGTAAGCTCAACAGACTTAATCGGTTCGAACCAAGTTTTGTAGGCTTGATCTTGGATATTGTCCTTTATAAAAAGCAGACAATTTTCCCATACTGATTGCGCAGTTTTGCTCATAATTAGTTGTAAATTTGTATTTTTATTAAAGGTTATCTTACAAAGAAAAACAGTGGTTTCCTTCTTTTATTTTGGGGTAACAAATATGTGAACAAAATTCGTTAAAAAAAATAAAATTTTGGTTGATTTATAAAAAATATTGTTGTAAGGCTACTTTTTATTCCTCTAAAACTTCTATAAATTATACAGAAAAACCTTATGGAACATGAAATTCAGGTGAGAGTTCGTTATTCAGAAACCGATCAAATGGGTGTTGTTTATCACGGTAGTTACATTCCTTTTTTTGAAATGGGTCGGGTGGAATGGCTAAGAAACAAAGGAGTTTCTTACAAAAGTCTGGAGGAAAGTGGTATTGCTCTTCCCATTGTATCGATGACACTCAATTATAAAAAGCCAGCGCGATATGATGATCTTTTGACCATAAAAACAAAATTCAAGAAATACAGTTCTGTCAAGATTGAATTTGATTGTGAAATTTGGAGTGAGCAAAACGACTTGTTAACAACTGCTCATTTTATTTTGGTTTTCGTTAATATGAAAACGGGTAGACCGATGGTTCCTCCGACAGAAATTTTACAGATTATTCAATCGTAGTTTATTCGATTATTTTTACTTCTACTTCGAACAAATTTTGAAAAGACCCGTAAACCGTTTTTTCGTTACTTTTTCGAGTTGCAATTTCAATTTCGCAATTTGAATCCATTTTTTGACTGATAATGGTCAAATTTTTTTCCTTTACAACCCGCATCACTTTATTGATGTTCTTATAGTCGAAATGAATCTGGAAATGGATGTCAATTGTTTTTTCGATAATCTCCGCCTGTTCCAAAGCCATCTGGGCCGCAGTTTTGTAGGCGGAAATCAAGCCTCCGACACCTAATTTGGTGCCTCCAAAAAAACGAACAACGACAACTAAAACATTGGTCAAATCGAAGGATTGGATTTGTCCAAAAATAGGCATTCCCGCACTATTACTAGGTTCGCCATCATCATTGGCTCGATACATTGTTTTTGAACTTCCCAATTGGTAGGCGTAACAAAAATGCCCGGCATTAAAATGTTTCTTCCTTAAATGATCGATAATGGGCTTTACTTCTTCTTCAGAAGTGATTGGAAAGGCACAGCCGAAAAACTTGCTGTTTTTTTCTTTGAAAAGGATTTCTTCCGACGCGGACAAAAGGGTTCGAAAGGTGTCTGTAGATTTCAATTAGTACTATAAAAGTTGTTTATCGAATAAGTCTACTACATCTTCTTCTCCCACTTTTAGATTCCAAACTTGAATTCCCAGTGCTGCTGCTGCGTCGGTATTTTCTTTTTTATCATCAATAAACAAAGTTCGTTTTGGAGACAAATCGTGTTTTTTCAGCAGATGATTAAATATTTCAGTATCAGGTTTTCTCATTCCCATTTCGAAGGAATAGTATACTTTTTCAAAACATTGGTAAAAGTCGCTAAAAAAGGAAACGCCTACCATATGTTCGAATCTACTAATATGTATAGCGTCGGTATTTGTGAGTAGAAAAAGTCTGTATTTGGTGGAAAGCATTTGAAGGAACTCTAAGCGGTATAAGGGAAAATCGCCAATAACAGCATTCCAAGCTTTACGAATTTCGTGAACATCAGCGTTGGGAATAAATTTTTTAAAACCATCGACAAATTGTTGTTCACTGATTTTTCCTCTTTCGAACATGTCATTCATGATCAGAAGCTCTTCATTAGGTCTGTTTAGTCCTAATTTTTTAAATTCTTCAATAGTAGCTTCTTTTTCTAAATTGACAAAGATGTCTCCAAAATCAAATATAATAGTGTTAATCATGGTTTGTAAATATTAATAGTTCGTCATTAATTATAGCTTTAGCAGCCATTAACTTCGCTTTAATTTTGGGTGCTTTGATACCGTCATTTAAGACACTTGACCCTCGAAAGACTCTTGCTTCATCCCATAGATTTTCATCAATAAAAGATTGTAAAGTCTGTCGACCACCTTCAATAATTACTGATGCTATATTTTTTTCGTAAATAATGTGTGCAATTTGCGCTGCCATTTTATTTGTGAAATCCAAATCTGCTGCAGTAAGGACGATGACATTTGATCGATTATCAAAGATATCATTTTCTTTTGGAATTCGATTATTTTGGTCTAAAACAATTTTAACAGGATTTTTGCCTTTCCAATCCCTCACATCTAATTTTGGATTATCGTCGATTGCGGTCTGGGTTCCGATTAAGATTGCCTTTTCCTCGCTTCTCCATTTGTGGGTTAATTGTCGAGAATATTTATTTGAAATCCAGAATGGTTGTCGTTTTGCCTGACTTATTTGTAGGCGAACTTCGTTGGAAGGCGCGATAAAGCCGTCAAGACTTTCTGCCCATTTCAGTATAATGTACGGTCTTTTTTTGGTATGAAAAGTAAAAAAGCGCCGGTTTGCCTCCTGGCATTCTTTTTCCAAAACCCCTGCAAAAACTACTTTTCCCGCTTCTTTCAGTTTTTGAATACTTTTTCCCGCCACCAACACATTGGGGTCTTGGCAACCAATTATAATGGTAGAAATATCATTTTTCAGAATCAAGTCGCAACAAGGAGGTGTTTTTCCGAAATGACTACAAGGCTCTAAACTTACATAAAGTGTTGCTTCTTTTAAAAGTGATTTGTCTTTGACCGCATTGATGGCATTGACTTCTGCATGTGGGCCGCCGTAGGTAGAGGTAAATCCTTCTCCAATAATTTTTCCTTGATGCACAATCACAGCGCCAACCGACGGATTTGGCAAGGCAGCTGCGACACCATTTTTGGCGATTTGTAAGCAACGCTGCATGTATTTTTCGTGGATAGTCATCGTACAAAAATAGGATTTTACTTTTAGAATCGGAACCACCTGCTTTTACTTATATTTGTTTTCTAGTCGGCACTATTGCATTTTTTGTTTTGATTATGAGAGTAAAGGATTATCGATCGATTTTTATAGAAACGTTACTGCCTGTTTACGATGCGGTTGAAGCGGAAAGTTTTTTTTATTTGATTTTGGAACACAAATTAAAAATGAGAAGAATCGACTTGGCGTTGCAGCCCGATATGGATTTAGCGGTGGAGCAAATGGTTGAATGGAATGCAATCTTGAGAAAATTGCTTAATGAAGTTCCTATTCAGTATCTATTAGGAACCACGAGCTTTTATGCGTTGGATTTTGAAGTCAATGCGAATGTACTCATTCCGCGACCTGAAACAGAAGAGCTTGTTGACTGGATATTGTCAGATTATAAAAAGGAACCAGTAGAAGATTGTAAGATACTTGATATCGGAACGGGTTCGGGTTGTATTGCAATTGCTTTGGCTAAGAACATTTCTCAAGCTGTAGTTGCTGCTATAGATGTTTCCAAAAAAGCTTTGGAACTCGCTCAGACAAATGCTCAGACGAATGGTGTTGCTGTGACATTTCTTTGTCAAAATATTTTGGAAACCGAAGATTTGCAGAGGCAATTTGATGTTATTGTTTCCAATCCGCCGTATGTTAGAAACCTTGAAAAGGCCGAGATCAAAAAGAATGTTTTGGAGCACGAACCGCATTTGGCTTTGTTTGTTGACGATAACGACGCGTTAATTTTCTATAGAAAAATTGCGACGTTGGCTCAAAAAAATCTTAAAGAAAATGGGAAATTGTATTTTGAAATCAATCAATATTTAGGATTGGAAATGATCGATTTATTAACCGCTATGGGTTATGTTGCTGTTGAATTAAGGAAAGATATTTATGGAAATGATCGGATGATTTGTGGGCGCAAGGCGAATTAGGAATTAAGAATTAGGAATTAAGAATTAGGAATTAGGAATTAGGATTTAGGAATTAGGATTTAGGAATTAGGAATTAGGAATTGGGTTCGTATTTTTATTCATACCGCAGG
>CALPOS020000149.1 GCA_943325255.2 Sphingobacterium thalpophilum | reverse complement strand
CACCATCGAAGAAGAAAAAACGCCATTGCAAATTCAAATCGGCAATTTCGTCAAAAAAATGTCGATTATTGGATTGTTGATTTTTGCCATTGTCTGGGGCATCAATTACTATAATTCGCATCAAATTTTAGGAAGTCTACTACAAGCACTGACCTTGGCAATGAGCGTCATCCCAGAAGAAATTCCAGTGGCTTTTGCGTCGTTCATGGCTTTAGGTGCTTGGCGATTGCTCAAAATGGGTATCATCGTCAAACAAACGAAAACGGTCGAAACTCTAGGAAGCGCCACGGTAATTTGTACAGATAAAACGGGAACCATCACCGAAAACCGTATGACTTTAGCGCAATGGTTTACTTTAGAAGATAACCTGTTGCATGTTCCAACAGACAAAAGAAGTGATTTAGACAATGAACTCCTAAGTCTATCCATGTGGTCTAGCGAGCCCATCCCATTCGATGCCATGGAAATAGCACTTCATGAAGCCTACGAAAAACTCGAAACTACGGACGAACGACCAAATTACCAATTGGTCCACGAATATGCATTAAGTGGCAAACCACCCATGATGACGCACGTTTTTGAAAATGGAAAAGGAAACCACATCATTGCTGCTAAAGGCGCGCCCGAAGCAATCATGGCGTGCTCGAAATTATCAGAGGCACAAACCCAGCAAATTCATGATGCCATCACCACCATGACGAACGAAGGCTACCGCGTTTTAGGGGTTGGAGTTACTACTTTTGAAGGAATCAATTATCCGAAAACCCAACAAGAATTCGCTTTTCAATTTAAAGGATTAGTCGCGTTTTACGACCCGCCGAAACACAATATTAAAGCGGTTTTTGAAACGTTTTACAAAGCAGGTATTCAAGTCAAAATTGTCACGGGCGACAACGCTGCCACCACGACCACCATTGCCAATCAAATTGATTTTAGAAATACACATCAAACCCTAAATGGTGATGAACTCATGACGATGGACGACGCGACCTTGAAAACCAAAGTCATGGAAACCAGCATTTTCACCCGCATGTTTCCAGAAGCAAAACTCAAAATCATCAAAGCGCTCAAAGACAACAATCAAATTGTAGCGATGACCGGCGACGGCGTTAATGATGGACCCGCGTTGAAGTCCGCCCACATCGGCATTGCTATGGGGAAAAAAGGAACCGAAATCGCCAAAGAAGCCGCCAACCTCATCTTGATTGACGACGATTTTTCGAAAATGGTCGATGCGATTGCCATGGGAAGAAAAATCTACCTCAACCTCAAAAAAGCGATTCAATACATCATCTCGATTCACATTCCGATTATTCTCATCGTCTTTATTCCACTGGCGTTGGGCTGGGTATTTCCCAACATCTTCACGCCTGTTCATATTATATTTTTAGAAATAATCATGGGTCCAACGTGCTCCATCATCTACGAAAATGAACCCATGGAAAGCGATTTGATGCTGCAAAAACCGCGACCGCTATCTAACACTTTTTTCAACTGGAAAGAAATCCTCCTAAGCATCATCCAAGGATTGGTCATCACAGGCGGTTTACTGCTAGTCTACCAATATTGCGTTGCGGATTCCTGCACCGAAAATCAAACCCGAACCACCGTTTTCCTTACGCTGATTGTCGCCAATATTTTTATGACGTTGGTGAACCGCTCTTTTCACTACTCGATTTTCACCACAATTCGATATAAAAACAATTTGGTCCCGATGATTATCGGAATCACCATTGGAATTACCCTTTTACTGCTTTGGGTTCCTATGTTTTCAAAATTCTTTCAGTTCGAAATGATCACGACCACACAACTTCTGATATGCGTTGGTGTTGGAATGGTTTCGGTGTTGTGGATTGAAATTTATAAGTGGATGAGAAGACGAGGATGATGGTTGGGCGAACCGTGAATTCGTTTAAGCGGTGAATCGTGGATTCGTTAAATCGTTGAATCGGTTAACCGAACTTACGATTAAACGATTAAACCCTAGCCCGGATAGAAGGGAAAATCCTTTTTTGTTTATGTAAAAAGCTCCTCGACTGCGCTCGGAGTGACAAAACAAAAAAGATTGGAATGATAGCCGGATTAGCTCCTAATGAAACTCGCCAAACAACTTCGACGCTTCGTTATAACTGCTTTCGAAACTCATTGGACTCGTATTCGTATTCGCCTTTTGAGCCGTGAAATACGACAACATTTTCTCCGTCGGCATATTGCCCGTCAAATCGTCTTTCGCCATCGGACAACCTCCAAAACCTTGAATGGCGCCATCATAACGACGACAACCTGCTTTGTAAGCGGCATCCATTTTCTCAAACCATTTGTCAGGCGTCGTATGCAAGTGCGCGCCAAACTCGATGCTCGGATATTGTGGAATTAAATTCGAAAACAAATAAGAAATCACTTCAGGTGTCGAACTGCCAATGGTATCCGACAACGACAGAATCTTCACGCCCATCGTGGACAGTTTTTGTGTCCATTCGCCCACAATCTCCACATTCCACGGATCGCCATACGGATTGCCAAATCCCATTGACAAATACGCGACCACTTCCTTATTATTGGCATCGGCGATGTTGAGAATTTCTTCTAACGTCACCAACGACTCTGCAATAGTTTTGTGGGTATTTCGCATTTGAAAATTCTCCGATATCGAAAACGGGAAACCCAAATACTGTATTTCTTTATGAGTAGCGGCGGCTTGCGCTCCTTGTGTATTGGCGATAATAGCGAGCAGTTTGCTGGTGGTTTGCGACAAATCGAGTTGGGCTAAAACCTCCGCAGTGTCTTGCATTTGTGGGATGGCTTTTGGCGAGACAAAACTCCCGAAATCGATGGTATCAAAACCCACGCGCAACAGCGACTGAATATACGTCACCTTTCGTTCCGTGGGAATAAACGGTTTGATACCTTGCATGGCATCGCGCGGACATTCGATGATTTTGATTGATTCCATAGAGCGCCAAAGATAACAAAGTATTGGATTTTACGAAATCGTTTTTTCTCTAAATTAATTTATTACACAATACCGTAATAATAAAAAATATTACATAATTTGGTAATAATAAAAAATATTACGTTATTTGGTAATAATTTTAAATTCATGGAAATATGATTAGTGTACTCACCGGTGACATCATCAACTCCAGAAAGCTGCCCTCCGACGTCTGGATGAATGGTTTGAAGAAAATATTAAACACGATTGGACCGAATCCTAGTCGATGGGAGATTTACCGCGGAGATGAATTTCAACTAGAAATCGATAATCCAGCGGAAGCGCTGCAAATTGCCATTCAAATAAAAGCCTACTTAAAAACGCTTAGACTCGATGCCAGAATGGCTATTGGAATTGGCGAAAAAAGCCATAATGCCGAAAAAATTTCCGAAAGCAACGGAACTGCATTTGTGCGTTCGGGAGAACTTTTCGAAACGTTGAAAAAACAGAAAATCACCTTGGCTATCAGTAGCGGACAATCTGATTTTGATGCGAAAATAAATTTGATGTTGCGATTGGGATTGACTTTTATGAATCAATGGTTGGTGCAATCTGCCGAATTGGTGCTTGTCGCCATCGAAAATCAGTCGCTTTCTCAAGAAGAAATTGGACAACGATTAGGAATCAATCAAGCAGCGGTGAGTCGACGAAGAAAAAGAGCTAATTTTGATTTAGTGTTAGAATTGGAAAACTATTACAGTGAAAATATTCAAAAAAAATAACGCATGATATTATTTGTAAAATTGCTCCTCGCCCATTTACTTGCTGACTTCTTGTTGCAGCCAAACTCTTGGATCATCGATAAAGAAAATAACAAACTAAAAAGCAAGTACCTCTATTTTCATGTCTTGTTACATGGCGTATTAGCAGCAACATTGGTCGGAGAAATTGCTTTTATTCCATATGCAGCTGGTTTAGCGCTAATTCATGGAATGATCGATTCTGTCAAATTGTATTTTCAAAAGAAAAAAACGAAACGCATTTGGTTTCTGGGTGATCAACTCATGCATTTGGTTTCATTAATCGTAATCGCTCTAGTGTATGCGAAACCGAACTTCGAAAACACAACGCTAGATCCACGGTTTTGGATTGTAATTACAGGAATTGTTTTTGTCACCTTTCCAACGTCAATTCTCATCAAAAATGGTATTTCGATCTGGACGCCAGAAAGCAAAGACAAGGGCGACGACTCATTGCAAAATGCAGGAAATTACATTGGGATGCTAGAACGTTTGCTCATCTACTGCTTTATACTCACAGGACATTTTGAGGCGATTGGATTTTTACTAGCTGCCAAATCGATTTTTCGTTTTGGAGATTTGAAAGAAGCACAAGATCGCAAACTGACAGAGTATGTCTTAATCGGGACTTTATTGAGTTTTGGAATCGCAATTGCAACTGGATTGTTAGTGCAGTACGGGCTTTTACAATCGCTCTAAAATCTTCTCATTAATCGCTTTCACCAAAGCTGGACCTTCGTAAATAAAACCTGTGTACAATTGCACTAAACTTGCACCAGCTTCCAATTTCTCCATCGCATCTTCAGCAGTATGAATACCTCCTACGCCAATAATCGGAAAGGCTTTGTTGCTTTGCTCTGACAGAAATCGAATCACTTCTGTAGCACGTTTCGTCAACGGTTTTCCGGAGAGTCCGCCTGTTTCATTTTTATTTGGCGATTGCAATCCGTCTCTAGAAATCGTAGTGTTTGTTGCAATGACACCAGCGATTTTGGTGGTCGCAATAATATCAATGATATCAAGTAATTGTTCGTCAGTCAAATCTGGCGCAATTTTCAATAGAATCGGTTTGGCTTTCGGCTTGGTTTCATTTTTATCCTGCAACGTTTGCAGCAATTGTGTTAACGGTTCTTTGTCTTGTAACGCTCTTAAATTCGGCGTGTTAGGTGAACTTACATTCACTACAAAATAATCGACAACGTCATACAACGCATCGAAACAGATTTCATAATCAGAAGTGGCTTCTTCGTTTGGCGTGACTTTATTTTTGCCAATATTCCCGCCGATCAAAATGCCGCTATTTTCTTTCAATCGCTCGACAGCCGCCGCGACACCACCATTATTAAATCCCATTCGGTTGATAATCGCGCTGTCTTCCCGCAAACGGAAAAGTCGTTTCTTAGGATTGCCTTCTTGAGGTTTCGGTGTGACTGTTCCGATTTCAATAAAGCCAAAGCCAAAGTTTGATAGTTCCTTGTACAATTTCGCATCTTTATCAAAACCTGCTGCTAGTCCAACGGGATTTTTAAATTTCAATCCAAAGACTTCACGTTCTAATCGTTTATCATCAACAGTATATAAAGATTTACAAAGCCAAGAAAATCCGGGAATCAAATTCAAAATGCGAATCCATTTGAAAGTAAAATAATGCACTTCTTCTGGATCAAACCAAAAAAGTATCGGACGAATGAGGAGTTTGTACATGCTGCGTTGTTGTTTGACAAAAGTAAAAATTACTCCAAAGTAAATTCTATTTAACGTGAGTTCGACATAATTTTTAGAAAATAATTTGGATAAAAAAGCAAAAGTTAGTATATTTAAAGTGCTTATTTTCAAATAAATACTAAACTTTTGCTTAT
>CALPOS020000148.1 GCA_943325255.2 Sphingobacterium thalpophilum | reverse complement strand
GATGAGGTGCCGCCACGTAGAGAATTTATTGAGAAGAATGCGGTGTATGCGAATATTGATGCATAAAAAGTAGCATTACCTTACATATGTTTCTTGTGTAAGTTAGAATAAAAAAATAAAAGGTGAAATCGATTTGGTTTCACCTTTTGTTATTACAAGTGGTTTTATTTTTAGCACATCTGAATTATTATACTATTTTTGAAAATCTATTATTCAAGTAGTTTCTTGCAATTTAATGCCTGAATAAAAAATCAAAGTGTGAAAAAAATAATCCTGAGTTTCCTAGTTATTTTTTCTTTTTCATGCTATGCCCAAACGGAAGTTGATTCTATCAATCCCATCAAACTCGATGAGATTTTAGTAAGTCCATTACGGCATGTCCAATCAAAAAGGAAAATCGCGCAGCAAGTGGAAAGTATTTCAAAAAAGGAAATAGAATTTTTAAATAACCCAAATACTGCCGATTTACTGGCGAATACTGGCAAACTAACCATTCAAAAATCACAGCACGGAGGCGGAAGTCCAGTGATTAGAGGTTTTGAAGCCAGTAGAATTCTACTTCTCGTTGATGGCATTCGGATGAACAACCTGATTTATCGCGCGGGTCATTTGCAAAATATCATCACGGTTGACAAGTATATGCTAGAGAAAGTTGATGTACTATTCGGTCCATCTTCTACTATTTACGGCAGCGATGCACTTGGAGGTGCCATTTATCTTCAAACCAAAGAGGCCAAACTTTTTTCAGAAAATAATGAAAGGAAGATTTCTGGTAATGTTTTGTCAAATTATAGTTCAGTCAATGAAGGAAAGTCGGTCCATTTTGATTTGAACTACGGCAGCGAAAGATGGGCGTCGCTTACTTCAGCATCATACAACGAATTTGGAGATTTAAAAATGGGTAGAAAAAGCAATGGTTCTCATGACTTTTTTGGTGAAAGACCTTTTTATATAGAAAACATCAATGGGGTTGACCAACTCGTCGCCAACGACAATAAGTACATTCAAAAGTTTTCAGGATACAAGCAATATGACGTGATGCAAAAAGTGGTTTTTCAACAAAATGCCACTTCAAAACACAGTTTAAATTTACAATATTCCACGACTTCAGATATTCCACGTTACGATCGTTTGACCGATATTTCCTCAAATGGGTCGCTGAGGTCTGCCGAATGGAAATACGGACCACAAAAGCGATTTCTTTCTATTTATAAATTTGCTAAGAAAAATTTATTTAGCAACACATTGATGAACATCAACTTGAGTTATCAGAATGTGGAAGAAAGCAGAATCAACAGAAACTTCGGAAGTCCTAATCAAAATTCAAGAATTGAAAAAGTCAACGTTTTTGCCATCACTTCCGAGTTTAACACCAAAATTGGAAAGGGAATTTTAGTGTATGGAATTGATCTCTATCATGACCAATTGAATTCATCAGCTTTTCAGAAAAATATATTAACAGGTGTCGAATCTGCTCTTGATACACGCTATCCAGATGGCAATAATGCTACAATGAGATCGGAAGGATTTCTTTCTTACAGTAACGATTTTAATAGCGAGTTATCCTATAGCATCAGTGCGAGAGCAGGTTATACTTCCTTAGAAAGTAAAATTGAAACAAACACATTAAATTTGCCATTTACGTCTGTCGAGCAAAACAACTTTACTTATAGCGGTGCAATTGGTTTGGTAAACAATCCATTCAAGAGTCTGAAGATTGCCTTCAATTTAGCCTCTGCGTTTAGAGTTCCGAATATTGATGATTTATCCAAAATTTTCGAATCGACGCCTGGAATTTTAATTGTTCCAAACGAAAACCTTAAACCTGAAAAATCAGTTACTGCAGATTTGAGCGTCACGCTTTGGGAGGGCAATCGTTTTCAATTTGAAAATGTGTTCTTCGTAACTAAGTTTTTCGATCCGATTCAAACCAGCACGTATACCTTCAACGGTCAATCTACCATCGATTTTGAAGGAGAAAACAGTGTGATTTTTGCTAATCAGAATCAAGGAATCGCTCACTTGGCAGGATTCACTTCAGTTTTGAAAGCAACGATTATTAAATCGCTCGTTTTTGAAGGAACATTCAATTTTACACGAGGAACGATTCATAGTAGTGACGGCACTTTTCCATTAGATCACATCGCGCCTATGAACGGGAAAGTAGGAATCAACTATGAATCAAAAAGAATAAATTTAGAATTTTATATGTTGTATAACGGCAGAAAAGATTTAAATGATTATTCTCCAAGTGGTGAAGATAATTTGCAATATGCCCCACCAGGCGGAACTCCGTCATGGCAGACCTACAATCTAAAAGGCGCTTTTTCAATATTCAAGAATGCAACTATTTTTTCTGGGGTCGAGAATATTTTTGACATACAATATCGCACTTTTGCCTCTGGAATTAACGCTGCAGGAAGAAATATTTATTTAGGAGCAAAGTATAAATTCTAAAAAAAAATGGGAGGATGGAATATTTCATTATTTGTTTCGCAGCTTTATTAGGTTCTGGGCTCACGCTCTTCTCTGGCTTTGGACTCGGAACAATTTTGGTTCCTGTTTTTGCTTTATTTTTTCCAATCGAAATCGCAATTGCCTTAACAGCTATTGTTCATTTTCTGAATAACTTGTTTAAGTTAATATTGGTTGGACGAAATGCAGACAAAAGCATCGTGCTTCGTTTCGGGATTCCAGCGGTTTTTTCGGCATTGCTCGGAGCGTACCTGCTCACTTTACTGACGGATCTTAAACCTTTGTTGCAATACTCCATTGGCGTGCGTCAACTGGAAATTATGCCTATTAAATTGGTTATTGCTATTTTGATTATTGCCTTTGTGCTATTTGACTACATTCCGAGATTTGCAAACTTACAATTTGACAAAAAATATTTAGTTCTTGGTGGTGTTTTGAGTGGATTTTTTGGTGGAATTTCGGGAAATCAGGGTGCTTTACGAAGTGCTTTTTTGATTAAAGCCAATCTAAAAAAAGAGGTCTTTATTGCCACTGGAGTAGTAATTGCTTGTTTGATCGATGTTTTTCGACTTACCATTTATTCGAAGCAGATCATTAAACTGGATTCTAATTTAGATTACACTTTACTTCTTTCGGCTACCATTTCTGCATTTCTAGGAGCGTATTTTGGGAACAAACTAACGAAGAAAGTAACCTTCAAGTTAATTCAACACATCACTACCGTAATGCTTCTGACCATAGCCTTATTATTAGGTGTGGGCTTGATTTAAGAGCGTTAGACTATACATAGATTTGGAGTAGATTTTTTTTACAGTAAAGTGATAATAATCAGTACATTTACTTTTCTATTTTTTTGATTGTTTAAATTAAATATCAAACCAATGCCCAACTCACTTAAGCTTTTCATTACATTTCTTCTTCTTTTTGTCACGATTTCGCAAGCGCAGAATAAGTCTAAAGAGGTAAGATCCGAAAAAAAACCCGATTGGATTTTCATGATGGATGATCCCAATGCTAATTTCTTTGCAACAGTAAAAGCATTTCGCAATTACTATAAAGATCGACCGCTACCAATAGAACCCAATGAAGTCGAAGGCGAAGATGATTTTGAAAAACAAGTAGGGTTAGAATTGTGTAGTGACGATATTATAGATTTACAATATTTTGCTTTCTGAGAAGGAAAATATCTTGAATTTGCTTTTGGTGTAGCGCCTTCCGATTTAAATGGTGATGGAATGGTCGATACGGAATATTAGGCCATTTGGGAAGGAAATTACCTTAATTTAGTTTTTGAAGCAAGACTATAGTGATTTTTGATTGATTTTGGTGGAAGTTCTTCAATAATTACTTCGTTATAAATCTTATAAAAGACGACAAAAAAAAGAGAGGCAATTATTAGTAAAATTATGGCTGTCAAAAACATTTAAAGTAATAAATTTGCAAAAAATAATAATCTAATAATTTATATACAATGAAAGTTACTATAGTAGGAGCAGGAAACGTTGGAGCCACTTGTGCAGATGTTATTGCTTACAGAGGAATTGCAAGTGAAGTCGTAGTTTTGGATATTAAGGACGGATTTGCTGAAGGAAAAGCAATGGACATTTCCCAATGTGCAGCCAATACGGGGTTTAATACCAAAGTTTCTGGAATTACAAATGATTATTCCAAAACAGCCAATAGCGATGTAGTAGTAATCACTTCAGGTATTCCTAGAAAACCAGGGATGACTCGTGAAGAATTAATCGGTATCAATGCAGGAATTGTAAAATCAGTAGTTGATAATGTCTTAAAACATTCCCCAAACACTATTGTAGTTGTCGTTTCCAATCCTATGGATACCATGACTTATTTGGCGTTGAAAGCGACTGGTTTGCCAAAAAATAGAATCATCGGAATGGGTGGCGCTTTGGATAGTTCCCGTTTTAAATATTATTTATCAAAAGCTTTAGATAAACCAATCAATGATATATCAGCCATGGTTATTGGCGGGCATGGTGATACAACCATGATACCACTAACACGTTTAGCAGCTTACAATGGGATTCCAGTTTCTGAGTTCTTATCTCAGGAGCAATTGGATAAAGTAGCCGCAGACACGATGGTAGGAGGTGCAACATTGACAGGTCTGCTTGGTACTTCAGCGTGGTATGCGCCAGGTGCTTCGGTTGCCTATCTTGTCGATAGTATTTTGAATGATCAAAAGAAGATGATTGCTTGCTCCGTCATGTTAGAAGGGGAGTATGGTCAAAATGATATTTGTATCGGCGTGCCATGTATTATTGGTAAAAACGGAATAGAGGAAATTGTTTCCATCTCACTCGATGATAAAGAAAAAGCGGCTTTTGCGAAAAGCGCAGATGCAGTTCGTAGCATGAACGCTGACCTGAAGTCGGTATTAGCTTAATATTTTATAGGTTTGAAATGAAAGACTGCACTTTTGCAGTCTTTTTTTTGAGATTAATCAATAAATAAATTGGTTAATCTTTGCGTATATTATATATTTGCTCGGTTTAAAAAATTGGGGAAGTGTTGTCTGTGTAAATTTTTTGGTAAATTTTCAAGATTCAATGTTTTTTTAACTTTTAAATCAAATATTACAAACAAAAATTAATTAATTATTAGTAATAATGCAGAATAGAGGACTAGTTAAATTTTTTGCAATTTTATTTGCATTGGTAAGTATCTACCAACTTTCTTTCACTTTCGTATCGCACAACGTTGAAAATGACGCGAAAATATTTGCGAAAGGCAATTCCGAAAAAGAATTAAAGTATTTAGATTCCATTGGGAAAGAAAAAGTATTCAGTTTAGGGTTTACCGATTTCACTTATAATGAAGTGAAAGACAAAAAAATCAATAAAGGTCTTGACTTAGAGGGTGGAATTAATGTTCAACTACAGATTTCTGTGAAAGACATTGTAAAAGGATTGTCTAACAATTCTAAAAACCCAGTTTTCAATCAAGCATTAACTAATGCCACTAAAAACCGTCAAGGAAACGAAGATTATCTTGACGTATTCTTTAGAGAGTTTGAAGCTGCTTCCGGAGGGACTACCAAATTGGCTTCGCCAGAAATATTCGCTAACAAGACTTTAGGCGATGAGGTGAATTTCAAAATG
>CALPOS020000147.1 GCA_943325255.2 Sphingobacterium thalpophilum | reverse complement strand
GATATCTATTTTAAAAAAGCAAAATATGTAGTGGCAGGAAAGTACTACGACAGCACCTTAGTGCAATTAGAACCTCGGTCTAGAGAGCATCGATTTATTCAAAAGAAAAGAGAGAATCTAGTAGATGTCATTAAATACGAAGGAATTGCGTCTAGGAATGACAGTATTCTCAAGGTATATGCTATGTCAGATTCTGATAAAATTGCATATTATGACGCTTACATTGCCAAATTAAAAAAAGAAGAAGAAAAGAGACTTCTGAATGAAAAAATAGCCCAAGAAAAAGGAGAATCTGGAGATAAGGATTCTGATGGCGTTGACAAAAACGGGAGAGACGTCAAGAAGGAGGATTCGAAACAAGCGGGTAGACCTCCAAGACCTTCGTCGCCCGATGCCAATTTTGCATCATCTGGTAGTAGTAATTTCTATTTTTACAATTCAACAACAGTGGCGAAAGGGAAGATAGATTTTAAGAAAAAATGGGGAGACCGCCCATATGCTGAAAATTGGAGAATTTCTCAAAACAAAACCAATAAAGTAGAAACCGTAGACGAAGAAGACACAGAGGACAAAGAAAATAAAGAGAAATTAGATAAGGAGAAAAAAAGTAAAGAAGAAGAAAAGTACACTGCTGACTTTTATATAAAGCAATTACCAACAGATCAAAAGGTGATTGACAGTATTGGTAAAGAACGAAATTTTGCCTATTTCCAATTGGGTGTAATTTACAAGGAGAAATTTAAAGAGTATAAGCTTGCCGTTGCAAAGCTAGAGACTTTATTGACCAATAAGCCAGAAGAAAGACTGGTGCTACCGACGATGTACAATCTATTTAAGTTATACGAATTGTTGGATAAGGACAAAGCGTTGGCAATGAAAAACCGAATCATTAATGAGTTTCCAGACTCTAGATATGCACAAATCCTAGGAAACACAAATGGCGCAGGTAATTTACTCACAGACACGCCAGAAGCAAATTACGACAAAATACTCAAACAGTATAATTCAGGAGACATTAAGGGTTCATTGGCCAATTTAAGCATAGCGATTGATCAGTACAACGGGGAAGAAATTGTACCCAAGTTCGAATTGTTAAAAGCCAATAATTTAGGTAGATTAAAAGGATTGGGTGAGTATAAAAAAACGCTCAATTTTGTGGCATTGAATTATCCTAACAGTACCGAAGGGAAATTTGCGGAAGAACTTTTGAAAACAAATGTACCAGCGATGGAAAGCTTAAAGTTTTATGAAGTAAAACCATTGAGCTGGAAAATACTCTATAAGTCGAAAAATGTAAAAGATAAAGGCACAAAAGCACTTCAAGCGAAGATTACAAAATTTATTACGGAAAGAAGTCTGGACAAACTCACGATGTCGTATGATATTTATACCATGGACGATAATTTTATTGTAATTCACGGCCTTAAAGACCTAGAATATGCCAAAGGAATTGCATCTATTCTCAAAGAATTTAAAGAATACAAAGTAGCGGAAACGGCTTTTGTGATTTCAAACGAAAATTACAAAATTGTTCAAATGAAGAAAAACTTTGAAGAATATTTAACCACTCCTCCTTCTGATCCGTTGCCTCCAAAAGCGTATGTTCCGAAAGCCAAACCGAACTCTTCTAAAGAAGAAAACGAAACTAAGGAACGACAAAGACCTTCGAGAGAGGAAGCGGAAGGCGAAGCAAAATCTCAGTTCAATCAATTACCTCCTGGAATGCCATCGACTCCTGGTTTTGTTCCTAAAGATAAAGGTTCAAGCGATGAAAAAAAATAGATTATGTTCGACAAGAAACCAAAATCATATACCGACTTATTAGGAAAAACCAACAGAATTGTTGAAGGAACCATAATTAAAGGCAATATTCTTTCTCATGCTGATTTTCGTCTAGACGGGGATCTCGTGGGTAATTTCCAATCAGAAGGGAAAATTGTAATTGGTCCTGCAGGAAGTGTTAAAGGGAACATCGTATGCAAGAATGCCGATATTGAAGGGAAATTTGAAGGAAAAATACAGGTCACAGAAATTCTAAATATCAAAGCAAAAGCAAGTATTCATGGAGAAGTGGTCTGTGGCAAACTTTCCGTCGAACCTGGCGCGGAATTTAGCGCGACATGTGTCATGAAAACCAATCAAAAAGGAATAACATCGCATGAACCAGCAGAAGAAAAAACAGCCGAATAAATGGCTAGCATTAATTAACATTCCGATTCAAATGGGTGTTATTATTTATGCATTTTCTGTTTTGGGAGGTTGGTTAGACATGAATTTTCCAAACAAAAACAACATCTACATAAAATTGATCACAATAGTTGGAGTTGCCATTGCATTTTATAATCTCAATCGACAGCTAAAAGACATCAATACCACAGACGAATAAATTATGATGAATTTGAAACAATACCAACCCATTTTAAGTTTATTGCTGTTTTCCGCCGTTACTTTGCTTATTCATAAGTGCTTTCTGTATGTTATCGGTTTAGATCAACTGGAGTCACAATTTGTCTATGCATTACCACGACTTTATGCTTTTTTCTTTTTATTGTCGGCTGTAATTCTATTTATCTTAATTAAGGTAAATCAAGCAAGCAGCACACACGTTGGTCTTACATTTATTTTACTGACAACATTCAAAATGGGAGTGGCTTATATTTTTTTGAAACCAATATTGCGCACAAATCTACCTCATTCGGGTTTTGAAAAAGCAACTTTTTTGATCGTTTTTTTGTTGTTTTTAGCAACAGAAACCCTTTTGACGATAAGAATAATAAACAATAAGCAACAATAGTTTGCAAAAACTAAAGGTTCTTCAAAAAAGTGTTTTTTAAACTTGTGAAGTTTAATAAAAGATGTACATTTGCACCAAATTTCAGAAAACAAAATCCTAGATATTCAGTAGATATGGTGCTTTCTAACAAACCACTTCAATTTATAATAGCAGTTTTAATCGCTTGTCTTCCTCTATTTACGTTTGCAAACCCAACGGATACAAAACAAGTTAGTCATGAATCTCATGAAGTTGCGGCAAAAGAAACTAAGGTTGTTGATGAAAAAGCAGAGATAAAAGCCCAAATTGAGGAAGTAAAAAACCACCACGTTCTTGATGGTCATGATTTCTCTCTTTTCGGGGATGCTGAGACAGGTGCTCATTACGGATTTCCCTTGCCAATTATTCTTTGGGATAACGGATTCCATTTCTTTTCTTCCTCAAAATTTCACCATGGCGAAGCGGTAGCTGAAAGCAATGGAAATTACTACAAATTACACCACGAGAAAATATACAAAACAGATGCGGCTGGAACCTTAACTTTAGACCATCATCATCACCCAACCAATGCGCAGCCACTCGATTTTTCTATTACCAAAGGTGTGCTAACCATTATGATTGTTGCACTACTGATGTTTTTCTTATTC
Source organism: Sphingobacterium thalpophilum (assembly GCA_943325255.2). Classification (GTDB taxonomy): domain Bacteria; phylum Bacteroidota; class Bacteroidia; order Flavobacteriales; family Flavobacteriaceae; genus Flavobacterium. The sequence goes on along the minus strand of CALPOS020000147.1, from coordinate 2,282 downwards.
AGCAGTTTGGCAAAATCGTATGCTAAAAACGGAGGTGTTTCTGCAGGACCAGGAAGGTTTTTTGAACCAATCGTACTGTACATTCGCGATGAAATCGCTATTCCAAATATTGGAGAAAAACATTATAAAAAATACATGAGTCACCTATTGACCGTGTTCTTCTTTATTTGGTTCTTGAATATTTTTGGACTAACGCCACTAGGAATCAATGTAACTGGAAATATTGCCATCACATTCGGTTTGGCGGTAATCACTTTCTTAATCACAAACCTTTCTGCCAACAAAAATTACTGGGGACACATTTTCTGGATGCCAGGCGTACCAACACCAATGAAAATAATTTTGGCGCCAATCGAATTGATGGGATTGGTAATTAAACCATTCGCGTTGATGATTCGTTTATACGCCAATATGTTCGCAGGTCACATCGTATTGATGAGTTTGATCGGATTGATGTTTATTTTCAAAAACTGGGTAGGAAGCAGCCTGTCATTTTTGTTGTCATTCATGATTTCTATCATTGAGATATTAGTAGCATTATTACAAGCGTATATTTTTACGATTTTGACTGCTTTGTATTTCGGTTCAGCCGTGCAAGAGCATCACCACGATGAAGAAGATCATCACTAAATAGCGAAAGGCATTTGCCCTTTGCTTTAAAAAAGAATGTTTAATTTTTAATACATATATTTATGAACATGCCAAGAATTATTGGAGCTGGATTAGTAGTTATCGGAGTTGGTATTGGTGTTGGTAGAATTGGTGGTTCAGCAATGGACGCTATTGCTCGTCAACCAGATTCTTACGGTAAGATCCAAACAGCGATGCTTATTGCAGCGGCTCTTGTTGAAGGTATCGGATTTGCAGCTTTGTTTGCAGTAGCCGAAAACTAGTAGATAAACAAATAGCTGTAACGGTTGGTTGCAGCTATTGTTTTTAAATTAAATTAAAAAGATTCTAATTACCTATATAGTATGGAAAAGTTAATAAATGATTTTTCGTTTGGTTTGTTTTTTTGGCAAACAATTATTTTCGTTGGATTGATTCTTCTTTTGAAAAAATTTGCATGGAAACCGATTTTGGACGCAGTTAACGAAAGAGAAGAAGGTATTAAAAACGCCTTGCTTTCTGCTGAAAATGCAAAGAAAGAAATGCAAAACTTGCAATCAGACAACCAACGTATTTTGCAAGAAGCTAGACTAGAAAGAGATGCGATGCTAAAAGAAGCGCGTGAAATGAAAGAGAAAGTAATCGCAGATTCAAAACTAGAAGCACAAGCACAAGGGCAAAAAATGATTGAGCAAGCGAAAGCTGCCATTCAAAGCGAAAAAAATGCGGCGATGGCTGAATTGAAATCACAAGTTTCTTCTTTGTCTTTGGAAATTGCCGAAAAATTATTGAAAGACGAATTGTCTAACAAAGAAGCCCAAGTAAAATTGGTTGAGAAAATGTTAGGTGACGCTAAACTAAACTAATATGTCAGGTACAAGAGCAGCAATCCGTTACGCCAAAGCTATCCTTTCTATCGCTAATGATAAGGGAGCGGCTGAAGCTGTAAACAGAGATATGATTTCTATTGCATCTACTATTTCAAGTAATGCGGAATTAAATACATTTATCCAAAATCCAACAACTAAAGTTGACGTTAAAGAAAGCGCGTTGTCTGAAGTTTTTACTGGAATAAATGGCGTTACAAAAAGTTTATTCCACTTATTACACGAAAACAAGAGATTTGAGATTCTAGGAGATGTAGCGTCAGAATACAGTCGTCAGTTTGACGAGATGAATGGTGTTGAGGTTGCTAAAGTAACCACTGCTGTTCCTATGGATGCCGCTTTAGAATCAAAAGTATTAGCAAAAGTGGCAACGCTTTCTAGCAAAAAAATTACCATTGAAAACAACGTAGATCCATCTATCATTGGTGGATTTATTTTAAGAATAGGCGACAAGCAATACAATGCATCTATCGCCAACAGATTACAAGTATTAAAAAGAGAATTAAGTAACTAGTTATTGATATATAATTATGGCGGAAATTAAACCTGCTGAAATTTCAGCAATCTTAAAAAAGCAAGTAGAAGGATTTGAATCAGGTGCTACTTTAGAAGAAGTAGGATCAGTTCTTAACGTTGGAGATGGTATTGCTCGTGTTTACGGGTTGTCAAATGTTCAATATGGTGAGCTAGTAGAATTCGATAACGGTTTAGAAGGAATCGTTTTGAATCTTGAAGAAGATAATGTTGGGGTCGTTTTATTAGGACCATCAACAGGAATCAAAGAAG
>CALPOS020000146.1 GCA_943325255.2 Sphingobacterium thalpophilum | reverse complement strand
GCCTGTTTAATGATGCTGATACTTTCGCGAACTTCTGCATTTCTTACGCAGAAACGATCGTATGTGTCCCCGGATTTTCCTACGGGCACGATAAAATCGAAATCTTCATAAGACGAATACGGATGCGCCACACGAACGTCATAATCAACGCCGGCTGCCCGTAAGTTTGGACCAGTAAATCCATAAGCCATAGCTTGTTCAGCAGTTATCGCTCCAACGTTTACGGTTCTATCAATAAAGATTCTGTTTCTTTCAAAAAGGTTTTCAAATTCTTGCCAAGCCACTGGGAATTCCTCTAAGAATTTATCCAATTTCTTGAATGCTTCTGGCGACCAATCTCTTTCAAAACCACCGATTCTTCCCATGTTTGTGGTTAAACGAGCTCCGCAAATTTCTTCGTAGATTTCGTATACTTTTTCTCTGAATTGAAATACATATAGGAAGCCAGTGTAAGCACCAGTATCTACACCCAGAATCGAATTACAAATCAAGTGGTCGGTAATTCTTGCCAATTCCATTACAATGACTCTTAGATATTGCGCTCTTTTTGGAACTTCAATGCCTAGTAATTTTTCTAAAGTCATCCACCATCCCATGTTATTGATAGGAGAGGAGCAATAGTTCATTCTGTCGGTAAGTGGTGTGATTTGATAAAACGGACGGTTTTCAGCAATTTTTTCAAAAGCCCTGTGAATGTATCCAATAGTTGGTTCCGCTTCAAGAATTCGCTCGCCATCCATCAATAATATATTTTGAAAAATACCGTGGGTTGCAGGGTGTGTTGGCCCTAAATTCAGCATCGATAATTCGCTTCCGTCTTCGTTGAGTTGCTCTTTTATTCGTTTAGCATAACGATGCTCTGGTGGTAATAATAGTTCTGACATATATTTAATTACGAATTAAAAATTACAAATTATGAATTAAAAATCGTTGGTTTTAAAGACATTACTGTAATCTAAATCGACGTTGTTATTTTTATACTAAATTATTATCAATCATTAAAACTTGTAATTCGTAATTCTTAATTACAAATTAATTGTTGTTCTTCCAAAGAAACGATCGTCTTTGTCGGTTCGGCCGCTGTCTTCCATTGGAAATTCTTTGCGCATTGGAAAGGAAATCATTTCGTCCATATTCAAAATGCGTTTCAATTGAGGATGACCGATGAAGTTGACTCCGTAAAAGTCATACGTTTCTCTTTCCATCCAATTGGAACTTAAGAAAATATTGGAAATAGTCTTGATTTCAGGCGTTCCGTTGAGATACGCTTTAATTTTGATACGCTTGTTTTCGTACCAATTGTGCAAGTGATAAACAATGGCAAATTGGTGATTTTCGTCGTTATCAGGATAGTGAATACCGCACAAATCAGTTAAGAAATGAAAACGCAAATCTTCACTGTTTTTTAAGAATAAAATCACAGCGGTATTTTTATCGGCTGCCATTTCAAATGAGAATAGGTCTTGTTCTTCTTGAAAGTTAAATACGCTTTCTCCGAAAGTTTCGACTAATTTATTTTGAATGTCTATATTTTCTAAAGCCATTTTATTGGATGTTATAAGAGGCTAATAATTCTTGATATTCTGGGGAACTTCTGCGACGAACTGATTCCGATTTTACTAATTCTTGTAATTTCATCACGCCATCTACAATTTGTTCTGGTCTTGGAGGACAGCCTGGAACGTATACATCAACAGGAATTACTTTGTCAATTCCTTGTAACACAGAATAGGTATCAAAAATTCCGCCTGAAGAAGCACAAGCTCCAACAGCAATTACCCAGCGTGGTTCCGACATTTGTTCATATACTTGACGTAGGATAGGCCCCATTTTTTTAGATATAGTTCCCATAACCATTAACATGTCGGCTTGACGAGGAGAAAAGCTAACACGTTCAGATCCGAATCTTGCTAAATCGTAATGAGAGGCCATAGTAGCCATAAATTCAATTCCGCAGCAAGAAGTGGCAAATGGCAAAGGCCAAAGAGAATTGGCGCGAGCTAAACCTACAACATCATTTAGTTTTGTTGCGAAGAAACCTTCACCAACAACTCCTTCAGGAGGTTCAACCATCGTTAATTTTGAATCACTCATTTTGTATTATTTTGAATTAACTCCGTTCCGTTCGGCCAATGGCCTCGGGTTTAAATTTTGAATTTTGAATTAAAAACTGCAGTCATTTAAAATTTAAAATTCATCATTTAAAATATTTTTTTATTCCCACTCAAGCGCTTTCTTTTTGATGATGTAGAAAAACCCCACCAGAAGCAAAAGCATAAAAACAACCATCTTGATCATTCCTTCAATTCCTAACTCTTTAAAATTAATCGCCCAAGGATAAAGAAAAATCACTTCAACGTCGAAAAGGACAAAAAGAATCGCAACAAGAAAATATTTTACAGAAAATGGAATTCGCGCATTTCCAACGGATTCAATACCACATTCGAAATTTTTATCTTTCGTGACGGAATTTCTTTTTGGGCCTAATTTGCCTGAAATAACAATAGTTCCCGCTACAAATCCAACGGCTAAAAGCGTTTGCATTAGTATTGGTAAATAGTCTAATTGATTTGATTGCATAACTAAAAAAATGTATTTTATTTTCCCCCGACAAAGATAACTTTCAATAATTAAATACCAACGAAAAAGATAAAAATCCTAGTTGATATGCTGTTTTATGCTTCTAATTTTTACTGATTATAAATAATAGGAATAGGTGCTCTTTACTTTGTTGAAGCAAGGCTTTGATTTTGTCAGACTGTTTTCGGCTGCAATGCACCGCTTTACTTGTGTTTAGAGCAAAAAAAAACGTTCCGAAATAAATCGGAACGTTAAACATTCTAGGCAACAAAAATACTTTATATTTTAGTCTTCTAAAGCCACTACTTGCGCAGCTACTTTACCTTTTCTTCCTTCTTCTTCTTCGTAACTTACTCTGTCACCTTCGCGAAGTTCTTCCGCTTTGATTCCTGAAGCATGAACGAAAATGTCTTTTCCTGTTTCTTCGTCTGTAATGAATCCGTAACCTTTAGATTCATTGAAAAATTTAACTGTACCTGTACGCATTGTAATTGTAATAATAATTTATAATGATGCAAATGTAATTCTAAAAACAATACGAAAGTTACAAGGCTGTTAATTTTTTATAAAAATTATTGATAGTCAAGGTTTTCTGTAAAAAAATTGAAAATACGCTATTTTAAATCTAATTTAATATGCAATTCATTCAATTGTGCTTCATCTATAACTGAAGGAGCGTCTATCATGACATCTCGACCGGAATTGTTTTTTGGAAACGCAATAAAATCACGGATGGTTTCCTGTCCACCTAAAATTGCAACCAATCGATCCAAACCAAAAGCTAATCCTCCATGAGGTGGCGCTCCGAATTGAAACGCATCCATTAAGAAGCCAAATTGATTGCGCGCTTCTTCATCTGTGAATCCTAAATATTTAAACATCAATTGTTGGGTCGCTTTGTCGTGAATACGAATCGATCCGCCGCCAATTTCATTTCCGTTTAATACCATATCGTAGGCATTGGCACGAACTGCTTTCGGATTGGTTTCTAACAATGCCATGTCTTCTGGTTTTGGCGAGGTAAAAGGATGGTGCATCGCATGATAACGGCCGCTTTCCTCATCAAATTCTAATAATGGAAAATCAACGACCCATAATGGTGCAAATTCAGCTGGATTTCTCAATCCCAGGCGCGTTGCCAATTCCATTCGCAATGCCGAAAGTTGTGTTCTTGTTTTATCGGCTGGACCGGAAAGTACAAAAATCATATCGCCAGCTTTAGCTCCGGTAACATGCGCCCAATTCGACAAATCGTGTTGATCGTAAAATTTGTCAACAGACGATTTATAGGTTCCGTCTTCATTGCATTTTACATAGACCATTCCTGAAGCTCCGATTTGCGGGCGCTTTACCCAATCAATCAAGCCGTCAATTTCTTTTCTGGTGTATTCGCCAGCGCCAGGAACCGCAATTCCTACTACCAATTCGGCGGTATTGAAAACACCAAAATCTTTGTGTTGCGCGACGCTATTCAATTCGCCAAACTCCATTCCGAAGCGAATATCTGGCTTGTCATTTCCGTAGGTTTTCATGGCGTGGTCGTAGGTCATTCTTGGGAATTTTTCTACTTCGATGCCTTTGATTTCTTTTAATAAGTGGCGCGTCAATCCTTCAAAAACATTCAAAATATCTTCTTGTTCAACGAATGCCATTTCACAATCGATTTGTGTGAATTCGGGTTGTCTATCAGCTCGTAAGTCTTCGTCGCGGAAACATTTTACGATTTGAAAATATTTGTCCATGCCTCCAACCATCAACAATTGTTTGAAAGTTTGCGGCGATTGTGGAAGTGCGTAAAACTGTCCTTCATTCATTCTGGAGGGAACGACAAAATCTCTCGCGCCTTCTGGAGTTGACTTAATTAAATAAGGTGTTTCTACTTCACAAAAATCTAGATTTGACAAGTATTTTCGTACTTCCATGGCGACTTTGTGACGGAAGAGCAAACTGTTTTTTACTGGATTTCTTCGAATATCTAGATAACGGTATTTCATGCGGATGTCTTCGCCGCCGTCGGTATCGTCTTCGATAGTAAATGGTGGCGTGAGTGCCGCATTGAGAATCGTCATTTCGGTTACCAAAATTTCGATGTCACCCGTTGCCATGTTTTTATTCTTGGCTTCGCGCTCAATCACGGTGCCTTTAACTTGAATCACAAATTCACGTCCGAGGGTTTTTGCCAATTCGAAAACTGATTTTTCTGTTCTACTTTCGTCGAACATGAGTTGGGTAATTCCGTATCGATCACGCAAATCGACCCAATTCATAAATCCTTTGTCTCGTGATTTTTGCACCCAACCGGCCAATGTTACTTCGGTATTGATATGCGCAGCGGTTAGTTCACCGCAATTGTGACTTCTATACATTTTCAAAATTTTATGCGGCAAATTTAAGGATAATTGTTAATTATAAGAGTGGAATTTCAAATTATAAAATGAAGCGGATTTATAACACTGTTTTTGATTTTAAACGGGTGCGTTAAGGATCGGAGCGGCATCCTGCGCTGCTTTTAGCGCAGATAGAGCGGAGCGCCTGACCCGCCATTTTCGGCGCGGTAACGCCCAAGAAATTAAAATCCCAATGTTAAGTTTTTCTCAATGTTACCAAATTGTTAAGCGAAAGTTTGTTTTGTGTAAATTAATTTATACATTTGTTGTGTAATTATTAATAACCTAAAAACCTACACCTATGAAAAAGTTTATGATAATTGGAGCAGTGTTGATTTCAAGTATGATTTTCGCACAAAAAGGAACCCCAAAATTGGAAGTTGTTGATAATATGGTGAAAGCTACTTATTACTATGATAATGGTAAGATACAACAAGAAGGGTTTTTCAAAGATGGAAAATTAGAAGGAAAATGGATTGCGTATGATGCGCAGGGAAATAAACTTTCTGTTGGAGAATATAGCAATGGACAAAAAACCGGGAAATGGTTTTTTTGGAATGAAGCAAAATTAAGCCAAGTTGATTATTCCAATAATCAAGTGGCGTATGTTACAACGAACTAAGTCTCAAATTCAATAAAAAAAACCGTCTTTATTTAGACTGCACCCAAAAGGTTAGACAAATTTATAATTAATTTTGATAGTAATGAGCTCGATATTTTATCGGGCTCATTTTGTTTAAATTTGATTTAATTCTTTCGTTATTGTAATAGTTTATATATTCTT
>CALPOS020000145.1 GCA_943325255.2 Sphingobacterium thalpophilum | reverse complement strand
GCAAATGATTTCCCTTTTAAGTTATAAAATAGAGCTTTCTGTGGACTTTCGAACAGGTCGACAACGGCTTGATTTTGGAAATCTGTTCGGTAAAAATCTAAACCAACATCTGCTTTTTTGCCGAAAAGAATAAATTTTTGACCGAAACTTAATCCGTAATTCCACGCGATTTCCGGATCTAGTCCATATATTTTCCCTTTTGAATCGATAATTTCAAATTGTCGTGAACTAGCAAAAAGTTGCTGATTCTCCGCAAAAATATTGGCAGCTCTTTGTCCTCTTCCAGCCGAAAATCTTATCACTCCTTGTTCCCATGGATTGTATCTGAGATGCAAACGCGGCGTTGCAAATACACCAAGTCGATTGTGATAATCAACTCTGCCTCCTAAAATCACGCTGAAATTATCTTGATTGTCATACGTATATTCGAAAAAACTTCCTGCTGAATTGTCAATTCTGCTGTAGTCAATGGCATTGACAAACTCTTGATATTGATCAGAAGTAAAATTTAAACCAGCAGCAAACTTATTCTTGATATTGCTGATAATGGAATTAAATATCAAGTTAGAATAATAACTACTTTGCTTAATATCGTATGTGTTTAAACCAAAATACGAAGTTTGGCGATGTCTGCTATACGCATTCTGAAAACCAATACTCTGATTGGGAATGTCCTTAAAAACATAGCCTACTTTAGAACTAAAATCAAATCTTTCAGAATTGATTTCCGATCCCCAAGAATTGGTGGTCAATTTATCTCGGTCTTTATTGAAATTGACTTCACCTGTTTGTTTTTCATCATTCATATACTTGACGCTAAAAAACGAAACCAAACCCGAGTCTTGATCGGCATATTGCCATCGATTGAGTAAATTGACTTGTTTCCCTAGCGGATTGTCCAAAAATCCATCGCCATTTTGATCGTTTTTCGCCACTCGTGTGTTTCCATGTACAAATAAACTAGTCGCCCAGTTTGGCGAAATTTTCTTGTTGAAATGAGTGTTTAATTCATAACGAGAATCCGTCGATCCATAGGCATTTAAGAAAAACGGAATGTCATTCAGTGGCTTCAGTAACTCCGTGTTGATTTGTCCTGATATGCTTTCATAGCCGTTTACCACAGAACCTGCGCCTTTCGTGATTTGTATGCTTTCGACCCATGTTCCGGGAGTAAAAGACAAACCATAGGCCTGTGAAGCGCCACGAACCGAAGGAATGTTTTCTTCCGTAATCATCAAATATGGACTCGTCAATCCCAGCATCTTGATTTGTTTGGTTCCGGTTAGTGCATCGGAAAAACTGACGTCAATAGATGGATTGGTTTCAAAGCTTTCCGCTAGGTTACAACAAGCGGCCTTGAGCAATTCTTTGCTTGTCATTACTGATGTATTTCCAGTAACAGTAAATGACTTTAATATACTTTTTCGTGTAGATTCTACCTTTACTGTTTTCAACGTGTCCTGAGCAGCAAGTTGCAACGAGCAAAAAATCATTACGAGAAGTAATGGAAGTTGTTTTTTCATAAAAATGTTCTAATGTTTTAATATATGGAATAAGATTTTCCTTTTAAAAAACATTAAAAACAATCGTAGAAAATATATTGAGAATACAACTTAAAGAGCGGAGGTGCATTCGATTGGAAAGAATACTTAGAACTGCTATCGCATTCATTACTTGAAAAAGACGAAAAAACAATAGGCTGCCAATTGTCATAAACAAAAACATCGACACTATCTAATTGAAAAGTAAAAACAGTAGCTTGGTCGGTTTTCTTTTCAAAATGAACAATTTTGTCTGAACAACAATGGGATTGTTCTTCGACGCTACCGCAACAATTTTCCTCAGTAGCGGAAGAATCAAGGTTTGTATTAAGTGATACAGAGGCTATTTCATCACCACAATAATGCACATTCATCGCTAGTCCCATGTTCGAAAGGAACAGGAAAAAAGCTAAAAAAAGGCTCATGGATTTTTGAAATTTCATGCCTCAAAAGTAAGGATTAAAGAGAAGTCGCAAACCAAAATCTTGTTAAATATTTATAATTCAACTTCTTGACCCATTAACGGTACGACACAGTCAAACCGATATTTTTCTTGAATTTTAATACGAAGTTCATCCGCGGGTTGATTCTCGCCGTGCACTAAGAAGACTTTGGTTGGCTTGTTTTCTAGAGCGCTCAGCCAATTCAGTAGATCATTTTGATCTCCATGAGCGGACAAACTTTGAATCTCCAAAATATTTGCATGAACCGCATAATATTTCCCTCGGATTTTCAATTCAGTTGAGCCTTCCAGTAATTTTCGCCCTCGTGTGCCTTCGGCTTGATACCCAATAATAATGACAGTGGTTTCAGGCAACTCAATATAGCGTTCCAAATAACTTAAAACGCGACCACCTGTAATCATGCCACTTGCCGCAATAATCACTTTCGGTTGATTATCGAAAATTGTAGCAATGGTTTCTTGATAGTCCGAATTCATCGAAAACATTTTGCACATCGCGACATATTCGTGCTCTGGTATTTTGTGCCATTTCTTGCTGTTTTCAAAAACTTGCAAAACACTAATTCCCATAGGCGTATCAATAACGTAGGGTATTTCTGGAATTCGCTCTTCTTCTTTAAGCTGCCAAAGCAAATACATGATGGTTTGCGCACGTTCGACAGCAAAACTCGGAATAATGACGGTCCCGCCTTTTGCAACAGTATTGTTAATGTAAGATTCCAGTTCTAATTTCACATCAGTATCTGGATGAATTCGGTTTCCATAAGTACTTTCTAAAAAGATATAATCTCCTTTGTGCGGTTTTGTAGGCGGAAAAAGCAACACATCGTCGTCTCTTCCAATATCACCTGAAAAAACCAAAGTCTTTCCCTCTGCTTCCAATTGAATCGTGCAGGCGCCAATAATATGACCTGCATTGGTAAAAACAGCCGAAATCTCAGCGTCTAAATGGACAGTTTCATTGATTTTAATTATTCTAAAATGGGGAAATACCGCTTCCGCTTGTTGTACCGTATATAAAGGTTCTGCTTTTTCGTGTTTCGAATATTGTCCTTTATTCGCCATATTGGCTTCTTCTTCTTGAATTTTGGCGCTGTCTAATAAAATCAACTTAGCAATCGCAGCGGTTGGGCTTGTACAATATATTTTTCCTGCAAAGCCTTGCGCAACCAATCGCGCCAACCAACCACAGTGATCCAAATGCCCATGCGTTAATAGAACAAAATCAATCGTTGACGGTAATACAGACAATGGTTCCCAATTGAGTTCACGCAAAGGCTTAATCCCTTGAAACTGACCACAATCAATTAAAATCCGAAGACCATTAGTTTCTACTAAGGTCTTTGAACCAGTAACTGTTCCCGCTCCACCTAGAAATTTAATTTTCATATTGACTACATTTTAAAAAATTAGAAACTTTGTTTCAAAAAAATCGACATAACGCGGTTGCTTCCTTCAATACATTATGTATTCGGTTAGTACTTAACCCTATTTTTTCTAAACATTGAGAATTATTGATAATCTCTTTTACCAATAAGACGTCCAGAATCAACAACTTATCTTTCTCTGCCACTGACAGCGTAGTCAAACAAGTAATTGGATATAATTGATGGCTATCAATCTTGTTTCTTAAGTTAAGCTCTTTCGGATAATCCCAGCTAAGCAAATGAATGCCTGAACATGTCGCAAAAGTTACTGCGTCTGAGGTAAAGCGATTATTGGTAATAATCCAACATTTTGAAATGACTTCTCTTCCGGAAAACATGACGTGTAAGTTTTCTTTCAAATCATTGAAGCGAGACAGAATATACATGGGTACTTTTACATCCGTCGTAGCTTCTCTACCGGTGTGAAATTTACATTCTACCATAGCAATCAATCCGTTTTTTCGAATCACTACGTCAAGTTCATGCGTAACGCAACGCCCTTGCAAAGTAACGTTTGTTTTGGTTTCGTATTTCTCAGCTTCAAAAAGTCGCGCCATATATTTTTCAAAGAAAAAACCAGCGGGGCCAAGAAGTTGAAGCGCTTGCCTTAAGTTATATCTCGCAGCATGAGAATTCGACGCTTTTTTTAAATACCCAAAAGCCAATTTGTAGATTTGCTTAGTGGGCATTCCCTCGTATATTTCTTTTTCAATACGTTCTAAAATATCGTCGACAACTGCGCTATTCGCGCCTGATTTTACTAATGAATTTCGAAGTTTATCCGGATTATAATCCACGACATCACCCGAATGTTTTACTATTTTCATCGTCCCTTTTAATTGAATTTGAAGTATGAACCAATTATAAAGGTACAAAATAATGTGCTTACTTCATCCTTTTCTGATAGAGAATTGCAGGAATGAAAAGCAATAGTAAGAGTGGTTGAATCAAGAATCGCCGTACGTAAAAGACAATAAAATTGTTATACTGATCGGTAAAAAGCACCAAAACAAAAAAGGCTGCAATCAGAACAACGAAAAAGAAAGCATAAAGAACTGCGGCAAATTTTGTCAATCCCCAATCTTTAAATATACAATAAATAATGGCCAAGGAAAGAAACGAATTCAGTGCAAAACGCAAACCCATACTCAAGAACAACGACAACACGTCAAATTTTGGAAAACCCAAACTCAAATAGTCATTTCTAAAATAGAGTGCAAATGGATCGTAGAAAAGCCAATCTTCAAAAGCGCGAATTGTCACCAATACGAAAACCAATATCGTAATGGCAATAATCTTATTTCGATTGATTTTAATCTTTTCTAGCATAATTCGAAAATTGATTGACCCAAATGACCCACAATCCGAAGACAAAACCGTAAATAATCAACGGGAAAACAACGCCGTGAAGCAATGATTCTTGACCCGGATAATACAATAGCGCCAAAGACAAAACTGCGATGCGGAGTATATTCATCAAATGTATGAGAACACTACCAACAAGCAAAAAGCCAATTGTTCTCATCCACTTCCCCGAAAAAGCAACGACAAAAGCCGCAAAAAGAATGATTACACTCAGCGCATTGCAACCTTCTACCACGCGCGAAACGTAAACACCATTAATGATCAATTTGATCGACGCCTGACTTTCATGAAGTTGCAACTGACAATCGTATTGCAAAAAACTTAAAACGTATTGCACTTGATACGCTACACTTTTCGTAAAGGCATCCACTTCAAATGCCAAAATCGAGTCATATTGACTCAAATAGGATTGATACAAAAACGTGAGCCCGCCATATACTGCGAAAAACTTTAAGAGAAAAACCAAAAAGGGACGATAAAGCTGGAAGTACGTTTTCAAAAAATTTATTTTTAACAAATTTATATAAATTATAGTCGCACACAAGGATTACTTTTGCACAAAATAATGGCGTTACCCGCCGCGTCGGGTCGGGCTCTCGGCTTTATCTCTCCACTGTGTTGCGAGGATACCGCCTCCATCCCTAACGCAAATCCGCATCTATATGAAATTTGACCTTTTAAAACCGCAAGTACAAGCCATTCTCACGGCAGAAAATCAAACCCGAGACGAAAAACTACTTCTCGTTTGCAAATTGCTCGAAACCAACATTTCCTATTATACTTGGATTGGTTTTTACTTCGCTAACCACAAGACACAAACCTTGCATCTTGGGCCTTATGTTGGAGCTCCAACAGATCACACCATAATTCCTTTTGGAAAAGGCATCTGTGGACAAGTGGCGGTTTCAAACCAAAACTTTGTAGTGCCTGATGTTGCCGCGCAAGACAATTATATTGCTTGTAGTTTTACAGTAAAATCTGAAATCGTAGTTCCGCT
>CALPOS020000144.1 GCA_943325255.2 Sphingobacterium thalpophilum | reverse complement strand
GATTTGACCAAACAAATGCATGATAAAAGAGAACAACTTTTTGAAAGTCTTCGTGCTGTTGAGCAAGAAAACCTCAATAAGAAAAAAGAAATCATTGCAATAATCGAGGCGCTTGCGCAAGAAAATGTTCATTCTCATGCTGCTTGGACAACACAAGTGGCTAAAGTTGAAGCAGCTAGAAACGAATTCTTCAGCGCGGGAAAAGTGCCAGCGGAAGTCAATGAAGAAACTTGGTCTAACTTCAAGAATGCCGTTCGCAGTTTTAATGTTTTGAAGAACAGCTTCTATAAGGATATCAAAAAAGATCAAAACACCAATCTTAGTTTGAAACAAGCGTTGGTTGCCAAAGCAAAGGAACTGCAAGAAAGCACCGATTTTGCTGTAACAACGCCAATCATGAAGCAAATTCAAGAAGAATGGAAAACGATTGGTCATGTTCCAAGGAAGTTTTCGGATGAATTGTGGACAGAATTTAGAGCGGCTTGCAATGTCTATTTTGAGAATCTTAAGGCCCAAAAAAGTCAGGTTAATCCAGAAGAGGCTGAAGCATACGAAAAGAAGAAAGCCTATTTAGATACGATGAAAGCCTTCGAAATGACTGGTGATCATAGAACCGATTTGGACGCGATAAAACTTCACATCGAAAATTGGAAAAGTTGTGGTAAAGTTCCAGAAGGGAAAAGACATATTGAAGGAAAATTCAATAAGATTTTAGATGTACTTTTCGAAAAATTAAGTTTGAGTAAAAAAGAGTCTGATTTAGTCCGTTTCACTAACAGAGTTGGAAATTTATCAGAAAATAATGATACTCGAAAATTAGAAAGTGAAAAAATATTCTTAATTCGAAAAATTGAGGAAACACAACAAGAGATTTTTCAATTGGAGAATAATATTCAGTTTTTTACCAATACAAAAAATGCCAAAAAAGAAAATTCGATTGTACTGGAAGTTCGAAAAAACATCGCTAAGCATAAAGAAATCCTAGATGTTTTAAAGGAAAAACTAAAGAAATTGCGTGAAGTGAAAGCGGAATAAATCTTTTTATATTTACAAAAAGCCTCGTGGTTAGTAACTGCGAGGCTTTTTTTTTGATTTTCAAAATATGATAATTGTCAGTATTATTTTCAAGACACTCTCCTATTTTTGACTAATCATATTCCAAATGAAATGGCTACTTCTTTAATTCAAAAATACAATGTTCCTGGACCTAGATACACTAGTTACCCAACAGTTCCTTATTGGGATGATGAACATTTTAGTTCAGAAAAATGGATAAAAAATTTAAAGAAATCATTTCTTGAAAGCAATAGCACAGAAGGAATCAGCCTCTATATTCATCTTCCATTTTGTGAAAGTATGTGTACCTTTTGCGGTTGTCATAAACGCATCACGAAAAATCATGACGTAGAACATCCGTATATTGAGGCACTTCTCAAAGAATGGAAGTTATATTGCTCCATTTTAGGTGAAACGCCTATTATAAAAGAAATTCATTTAGGTGGAGGAACACCAACTTTCTTCTCAACAAAGAACTTAGAAGATTTAATTAACGGGATTTTTGCCCATGCAAAGAAATCGGACGTGTATGAGTTCAGTTTTGAAGGACATCCCAATAATACGACGCGAGCCCATCTGCATAAGCTTTATGACTTAGGTTTTCGCCGAGTAAGCTTTGGTGTTCAAGACTACTCCGAAACGGTTCAAAATGCCATAAATCGACACCAGTCTTTCCACAATGTAGCGAAAGTAACGTTTTGGGCAAAAGAGATTGGCTATACATCCATTGGACATGATCTCATTTTTGGCTTGCCTTTTCAAAAATTAGAGGATGTGATTGATACCATCGAGAAAACCAAATCACTACAACCCGATCGATTGGCTTTTTACAGTTATGCTCACGTTCCTTGGATTAAAGGGAATGGACAACGTGGATTTAAGGATGAAGATGTGCCGAAAGATGACGCAAAGCGAAAACTGTACGAGGTTGGAAAACAATTACTTTTTGAACATGATTACCATGAAATTGGTATGGATCATTTTGCTTTGAAAACTGACAGTTTATATACTGCATTCAAAAACAATCGATTACACAGAAATTTTATGGGATACAGTGCTTCTAAAACGCAAGTCATGATTGGACTTGGCGTTTCATCTATCAGTGATAGCTGGTACAGTTTTGCTCAAAATGAAAAGAATTTAGACGATTATTATCAACTTTTGGAATGGGACAAATTGCCTGTTGTCAAAGGGCATTTGCTTACTAGAGAAGATCTCATAATTAGAAAACACATCCTAAATCTCATGTGTCAATTTGAAACTTCATGGAGCGACGACGATCATTATTTGGATAAGATTCCGCAAATTGTAGTACAACTACACGAAATGGAAAAAGATGGATTACTAATAATTCTGCCTTCCGGAATTAGGGTTACGGAGGAAGGAAAACCATTTGTGCGAAATATATGTATGGCCTTTGATGTCAGGCTAAAAAGAAAGTTACCCGCAACTTCTCTGTTTTCGATGACCGTATAAACAATGAATCACGCCAATTAGCGTGATTCATTTTTTTAGTTCTTGATCATTTTGTACAATTCATCTTTTAGATGTAATGACCTTGATTTTAATTCCTTCAAAGCCTCGTCGGTAGCTATTTCAATTCCTGTCTTAATTCTAAGCAATTGATGATCTAACTCATGATAATCATCAAACAGTTTTCTGAAGTGATGATTTTCTGTCTTTAACTGATGTATTTTATCCTGATGTTCAGGAAACTCATGTAATAAATCGTGTTTCTCCATAATAATAAGTAGTTTATAATAATAAAAATTCTAAGGTTTAATGACAATTAGGTTGTTGCTGTACGAAAAGACCCAGATTGGATGGCGAAACGTATGGAATGCCTAATCCTAATCCTCTAAAAATAAACAAAATACCAATAAGTATAGCGACGTACGGAATCACTTTTTGAATTTTACTTCGGAAATGATTGGATAGAAATGAATTGACGTAAACAACGCTACTAATCATCGGGACCGTTCCCAATCCAAATAAAATCATATAAAATACTCCTAAACTTACACTTTGCATTGCAATAGCTCCAAACAATGCGACGTAAACTAAGCCACAGGGAAGAAATCCATTAAGCAATCCGATTGTAAAAAGTGAAGAATAGCTTCGCTTTTTAAATTGGCTACCCAAAGCAGTTTTAACATACGATATGATACGGTACAGTGGTTTTGAAAAATTATACTTCGCAAAAGTTCGCTCTGGAATTGCAATAATCAAAATCATCATGATGCCAATAAACAAAGAGAGTTCTTGTTGAATTCCGGCAAGAAAAAGTCCTTTGCCCAAAAGTCCAAAAAGGAATCCTATCATCGCATATGCTGTTAAACGCCCTATGTGATAAGTCAGAATTTGTGTGACTTTTTTAGCGGAATTGTCTCTATCAACTGGAAGCATCATGGCAATAGGACCGCACATGCCGATGCAATGCAGACTGCTAATTAAACCAAAAATAAATGCTGTATAAATCATATACTTCAATTAATGATTATCTCAGATACAAATCTTCCTTGCTTGTATAAAGTTTTCCTTCATATTGCCACTCAATAGTAATGTCCCATCGACCGCCTACCAAACTTTTTTTAGGTATGAGCAAAGCAGAATTAGTCAACGAAAGGGGAATTTCGAAGTCTAATTTTTTGTTAGACGGTCGGTATAGGAACACTCTTCCTGTAATTTTTTTCGAATCGTAAATCTTTGGAAATACAATGGATACTTCACCATTAGATACAGTGATAGCGGGCTTATCTGATAGATCCGCAGCATTTTGAATACGCACCATTTCAGCTCCAAATTTTGCGTCTTTCTTATAGTATTCCTCTACAACCAACTCGTTATCGTATTTCGAATTGCTTTGAACTTTGATAACAAAATAAAGTATAAATGACATAAATAGTACAAATGCAATTACGATAGATGTTCCCCAATTTATTCTCATAATTTTATCTTATTTTAATCGAAACTACGTGGACTCAAGAAATTGGTTCTGGTTGTTTCTATCTTTTTGTTTTTGTTATAGACTTCAATTTCTAATTTTGTTTTGTCATTGTCCAAAAGAAACTGATTGATTTCAATAAATAATGTCCCTTCTATCATTCCTTGTTTCAAAACGTGTAAATGCGGTTCTCCGACGATTTTTATGTTCCCTTTGATATTGTGCAATACAAAATGAATAGAATCAAAATCTCTCGATGTTTTATTAATTATTTTAAAAGTATAAATGTTGCTTATTTTATCTCCTTTGTGCTGGAATAGTTGCCCTGGCAATCGCAAAATTGTTGTCTCGACTTCTGTTCGCAAGAATAATAAGCCAGTTAAAACGCCAATCAGAATGACTAACACGGCGGTATAACCCTTCATTCTCGTTGTAAACTTGAACTTCGCTTTCTTTTCAATTTCATCTTCCGAAGCATAGCGAATCAGACCTTGAGGCAAGCCCACACTATCCATAATCGTATTGCATTCATCAATGCAAGCCGTACAATTGATACATTCTAATTGGACACCATTTCTAATATCAATTCCTGTTGGACAAACATGAACACATTGCTTACAATCGATACAATCTCCTTTACCTGAGGCAGCACGATCTTCTTGTTTGTTAAACTTTGCACGTCCGAGTTCTTTTTCTCCGCGAACATAATCGTAGGCAACGTTGATCGATTTATTGTCGAGTAATACACCTTGCAATCTTCCGTATGGGCAAGCGATAATGCAAACCTGTTCACGAAACCAAACAAAAACAAAATAGAAAACGCCTGTAAAAATACCTAGTGAAATCAACGTGCTCACATGATTTTCAGGACCTTCCTCCACCATATGAATCAATACATCACTACCGATTAAGTATGCTAGAAAAACATTAGCAATAAAAAAAGAAATGATAAAGAATAAAAACCATTTTAAACCTTTCTTTCTTATTTTCTCTGCATTCCATTCTTGTTTAGACAATCTGATTTGAGCCCCACGATCACCTTCAATCCAATATTCAATTCTTCGAAAAACCATTTCCAAGAATATGGTTTGTGGACAAATCCATCCGCAGAAAATTCGACCAAAAATGACTGTAAATAATACGACAAAAACAACACCCACAATCATGAAAACCACGAATATGTAGAAATCCTGTGGCCAAAATGGGAATCCAAAAATATTGAATCTACGCTCCAATACATTGAACATCATAAATTGGTTTCCGTTGATCTTTACAAACGGATTGGCCACTAAAATTAATAACAGAAAGTAGCTAACCCACTTACGATAATCGTAAAACTTACCTGATGGTTTTTTCGGAAAAATAAACCTACGATGACCTTCTTCATCGATAGTTCCGATGGTATCTCTAAACGACTCGTCGGGTAAGTTTGCCATGATTTATTTCGCTTGTGTACTATCAACTTTTGTTATTACTGCTGTATCTGCTTTCGCTGCTGGGTCAACCCAAATTTCTCCTTCTGGAGCTTTCGGATCTTTAGGATTACTTCCGCGTAATGACAATACGTAGCTCGCTACTTTTTGCATCTCTTTTGGTTTCAGTATTCCTTTCCATGAAATCATTCCTTTTCCGTCTCTACCACCATGCTCGAGTGTATGAAAAACATTTTTGATTCCACCGCCTAATATCCACTGTTCGTCAGTTAAGTTTGGACCGATTTGACCTCCACCGTCAGGTCTGTGACAAGCCACGCAGTTTGCTGCAAAAATTGCTTTACCTTCCGCTAAAGATGGCGCATCAGTCAACAAAG
>CALPOS020000143.1 GCA_943325255.2 Sphingobacterium thalpophilum | reverse complement strand
TTTTTCATACGCATTCTACTGCTGTGAAAGGTAAATCGCTCTGGCAATATCGTTTCTCTCGAGCGGAATATTGCTGGTATTTCTGTTTCCATCGTGACGTTGGATGATGGAACTATTTGTCCGATTCTAAAGGTTTTCATTATCAATTGTTAATTATCAATTATTAATTATTTTTTGGGCGTTCCCGCAGAAAAAGCGGGCCGGGCTTTCGGCTGCACGCGGAGCTTGCCTCTATCCCTAACGCAATCTCCGTTTTAAATCGACTTTACGGTATTCGTAATGGTTCCAATTCCTTCAACAGTTGCTTCCACCACGTCGCCATCCCACAACCATTCTTGTGGATTTCTTCCTGCGCCAACACCTGATGGTGTTCCAGTAGCAATAATATCTCCAGGTTCGATAGTAAAGACGGTGCTCAAATCTTCAATCAAATCACTGATGTTAAACAACATAAACTTGGTATTGGAGTTTTGTTTCTCCACACCATTCACTTTCAACGATAAATTCAAATCATATGGATTCGAAATTTCATCTTTAGTTACTAAAACTGGACCCATTGGCGCAAAAGTATCTTGTCCTTTCGAAACAATCCATTGTCCGGAACGGCGGCAATCACGAGCAGAAATGTCATTGATTACCGTGTATCCAAAAACATAATCCATGGCATCCGCTTTCGGAACATATTTTCCTTTTTTACCAATAACTACTGCCAATTCGACTTCCCAATCGAGTTGTTGCGTCAATTTGGGATTCAAAATAATATTGGTATTAGTAGCAGTTACGGTTGTTGGTGGTTTTGAAAAGATAATTGGACTTTGAGGCAACTCGTTAGAAGTGTCCAAAGTGCGCGCGCTTTCCGCCACATGTTCGGTATAATTCAATCCAATCCCGATAATATTCTTTCTTGGTTTTGGAATTGGGGCGAGAAAGATAATTTCGTCCATTTCGTAGGCGATTTCTTCAAAGAACGCTGGTTCTGTATCGGCAATCATGCTGTTGAGTTCATCGATGATTTCAAATCCCATGTCTATAAGTTCTAACATCGAAGTCGGCAACGGAAAATTGGATATTTCTCCGAAGTCTTCCATGTCAATGACCTGGTTGTTATGAATGAACCCCAATCGAGGTTCGGTATCTTTGGTTTGGTAGGTGAGTAGTTTCATTTTTTTTTTTGAGTTGCTGAGTTCCTGAGTTGCATAGTTGCTGAGAAACTTCATTTTTGTTTTTTTATCGTTTGTTTGTTTTATCCTCGCAAAGTCGCGAAGGCGCAAAGTTAGTATTTTATTGAATCGTTTATTTGTTGAATCGTACCTCCGATTAAACGGTTACACGATTTGGCGGTTAAACCCTAGCCCCGATAGTAGTGGAAATCCTTTTTTGTTTTTCAAATTACCCCTCGACTGCGCTCGGGGTGACAAAACAAAAAAGATTGCAACGAATAGCGGGACCCGAGCTCCTGAAAGGGCGAATCGGCGAAGCAAAAAGCTCCTAATTCAACTTTTGAAATCCATTGTTATCTTCAAATATTTTCTCTTGATACAATCCGAGTTTCTCGATTGTTGGCAAGTCATTGAACGAAAACAAACACGCGTCTTCACTATCTGACGCGTTGTGATGTTCGTGCCACGCCCAAGACGGAACACAGAAAATATCGCGTTCTTTCCAATCAAAACGTTGCCCGTTGATGATGGAGTAGCCTTTACCTTTCGCGCATTGATATACAAAAGAACCTGTATGTTTGTGCGCTTTTCCTTTGAAACCCGCTGGCAGCAATTGCATCGAAGCGCCCATAGTTTGCATCACGTGGCCGCCAGTTAGTGGATTGGAATATCTCATTAGAATTCCGTCGATTGGATGAAGTTCTTTTACTTTTAGCATCTCGAGTAAGGCAGGGTAAACTACTTTCCACGAGTACTTAAACAACGGAGAATAAGGTTTGTCCCAAGTCACATCGGCTGGAATTAGGCCAGCGCAACCATACATTATCGGTGAATAATTAACCGGAAAATCGAGTGGTTGTTTGCCATCATACACCACGTAATCATTTGCTTCTAGTGCATTAACTAATGGAATATCGAGACCATCTTGCCAAATGCAGGTTTGGCCATCGGCTTCTACACCGTGTTCGTGCCAGGTAGAATTGGGCGTAATCACAAAATCATTGACTTCAAGCATGATTTTATTCCCATCGACAACCGTGTAGCCTTTGTCGCCTTCCATAATAAACCGCAAGGCAGAAGCTTTGTGTCGATGAGCACTAGTGCTTTCTCCGGGACGCGTGACTTGAATTCCGGTATACAACCAACCGACAGCAGCAGAAACATCTTTTCGTTTGTCATTGACCAAATAGACTACGCGTCTTCCAGCTTGTTCTGGAGTCACGAGTTCAGATGATTTGAGCACTAAACTT
The DNA here is from genome assembly GCA_943325255.2 of Sphingobacterium thalpophilum. Lineage (GTDB taxonomy): Bacteria > Bacteroidota > Bacteroidia > Flavobacteriales > Flavobacteriaceae > Flavobacterium. The sequence goes on along the minus strand of CALPOS020000143.1, from coordinate 3,416 downwards.
CGTAAATCTTCGTATTTCCATAGCATAGGAACAGACGAGGAGCGCGGTTCCCAGGGTTCGATGTCGTTGGCAACGGTCCATAAGGCGCCGGCACCAAGTGTTTCGAGTTCTTTATAATAGGCTTCGAGTTCAGGAGTGTCTTTTACTCGTGCACGGCCTATGACGTCGTCGGAATGTTTTGCTTCCATGTATTTTTAAAATTTAGGTTTTTATTTACCATTAAGTGATTAAGAAAATTAAGTTTAAAGTCTTGATGAATTTTAATTGCTTAATGATTGTTGTTTTATTTTTTTATTTTACCACATAAGAACTTTAAGAAAATAGAAGGATGAGTCTAAATGAATCTTAATTTCTTAAATGGTAATTTTTTAGATCCGTGCGATTCCACTAAATCCGTATCATCCGTGTGCAATTCATTTTTTATTGAATTCTTCATGGTTGTCAATGAATGTAATGTTTCTAGTTGGCGCAGTATTCACTCGTAAATCAAAAATATCAAAACGGTTGTAATGCCCAAGAATATCGTGCATTTGTTTGGGTTGAATGCATTTTTCGAGATCGATGTCGGCGTAGATGATCCCTTCGTCGTCAATTAATGGGGTTCCGATAACGGCGCCATTGGGTCCTATAAATCCTGAAAAAGCCGATTTTTTTCTAGTTAAAATTTCATCAACATTGGGGACATCAGCACGCAAGGCATCTTTGATTTCCTGTGAAATCGTCGAACACGAAACAATGGTAAATAATTTTCCTTCAAAGGAATGGGCGCAGGCACGAATCTTAATTGCTTCCGCCATGTCATAATCGGGCGGCGCCACTGGTAATGAAATATAATTGGCAATATGAATTAACTCGCCTTGCGTCAACAAAGTGAATCGCGCTAAAGTATTGGTGTTTTCACCACAGGCTAAAGTGCCTATTGGGCCGATTTCGGTGTTATACACTTTCAAGGACGAACCATCACCGGAGGTCCACGTGAGTTTTTCCGCCCAGGTGGGCACTAATTTTCGGTGCTTTCCGATAAGATTTCCTTGGTTATCGATAATGAGATTTGTGTTGTAGATTTCACCATAACTCGATCCGCGTTCGTTGATTCCGATGACGATATGAATGTTATGGTCTTTTGCCGCTTGAAACAATCGTTGCATGTCAGCATCCTCTATCGCGACCGAGTTTTTGTATAATTGTTCGTACCATTTACTGCCTTGCACGGGCGTCATAACCCAATTCCAATATGGATAACCGGCGATAAATACTTCAGGAAAGGCGATGAGTTGCGCACCATTTTGACTCGCTTCTTGGATGAATGAAATCGCTTTATCAACAGTTTTGGCTACGTTGAGAAACACTGGTGAAGTTTGTACGGCGGCGGCTTTAAATTTTGGGAAGGTCATTGGTTGTAAGTTGTGAGTTGATTCGTAATTTACAATTCGTAATTCTTAATTTTCATTTTCATTATTTCGGAAAACGGTTCTGCTTTGATGTCGTTACGACTTTCACTGATTGCTACATTCACCAAAGTGACTTCACCTGAAAGTGTTGTTTTTCCGGTTTCATCTATAAATTCGAATCCGCATAGGAGTGAAGCAAAGCCAATATTTTTGACCCATAATTTCTTTTGTAAGACTTGTCCCAAGCGTGCGGCATTTTTGAACTGTACTTTTAGGTCAACGGTTGGAATACCATTAGTTTCGTGAATTTCAGAAAAAGGACGATCGAGTGCTTCTTCAAACCAGTCTTCAACCAAGTCATTAAGCATTTCCAGAAAACGAGGATAAAATACAATACCAGCATAATCTACATGCTTGAAACGGATTTTTTCGGTTTTGATAAAAGGTTGGTTCATATAGTATGATTACATTATTTTAATTTAAATCTCTGAATTTTCCCCGTTTCCGTCTTCGGCAATTCTTCTACGAAATGAATCTTTCGTGGATATTTATAAGGAGCAGCTACTTCTTTAAACCACAGCTGAATAGCTTTTTTTAAATCATCGGATGCTTTACTTTTTTCTTTCAAAACAATATGGGCGCAAACCACCATTCCTCGTTCCCCATCGGGCAAGCCAACTACCGCACATTCTAAAACTTCCTCGTGAGTCAAAAGTACACTTTCTACTTCAACTGCGCCAATGTTATAACCCGAAGAAATAATCATATCATCGCCGCGAGCGACAAACCAAAAGTAGCCATCTTCGTCCTGTTTAAAAATATCACCCGTAACATTCCATCCGTTTTGCACATATTCTTTTTGTTTGTCAGGACGATTCAAATATTTACAACCAGTAATGCCGCGAACGGACAAACGACCGGGTTCATTTATAGGAACTTCATTGCCGTTTTTATCAATAATTTTTGCTTCGTAGCCTTTAATCGCAACACCAGTGGCGCCCGGTTTCATATTCGATTCATTGGATGAAATAAAAATATGCAACATCTCTGTTGCGCCAATGCCGTCGATGATTTTGAGTCCAGTGGCGTCGTACCAATCTTGCCAAACTTTTAAAGGCAAGGTTTCACCTGCAGAGACACATTTTCGTAGACTCGATATATCAAACTCGTGTACTTTGGTCGTAATCACACGCCAAGCCGTCGGAGCCGTAAAGCAAATGGTGATCTTATGATCTTGAATGGCTTGTAACAATTCGTCAGGACTCGGTTTTTCGATTAAAAAAGAGGACGCTCCAAAATACATAGGGAACAACACTAAGCCGCCTAAACCAAAAGTAAAACCAAGTGGTGGACTACCAGCAAAAATATCTTTTGACGTCGGTTGTAATGAATAGGGTGGAAAAGCTTCGCAAATATTAAGAATGTCTGCATGGAAATGCGACGTCATTTTGGGCAAACCCGTTGTTCCGGATGTAAAGCCAATTAATGCGATGCTATCCGATTTTGAAAGGTAATTGGCGAATGTTTTGGGTTTGGATTGCATCAATTGCTCTAAGCTAGCATCTCGGTAGAAGCACACTTCGTTTAGATAATCAGATTGAACCAAATTCATTTCATCAGCCAATTCACTGTCACAGAAAGCATGAGAAATTTCAGCACAATCGATAATCGTCGTCAATTCTTTCGCGCGCAGCAATGGCATCGTCGCCACTACTATACCGCCAGCTTTAAGAATCGCAAACCAACAAGCCACCATCATCGGGTTGTTGGCAGAACGAATTAGGACGCGATTACCCGATTTTAGATGCAGATCTTCAACTAAGACATGCGCAATTTGATTGGCTTTTTCGTACAACTCTTGATAGGTCCAAGTGGTATTAAAAGTTCGCAAACAAATGTCATTTCCGTGTCCAGATTTAATATGATGGTCGAGTAATCTTTCGACGCAATTCAATATTTCCGGCTGTTGCAATTCCGGGAAATCAAAAATATACTCAGGTTGAAGCTCTAGAGCGGGAAGGTGTT
>CALPOS020000142.1 GCA_943325255.2 Sphingobacterium thalpophilum | reverse complement strand
TCTACGTCATGGATTCATCCAATTACAATGATGTGATTAATCTAGCCCAAAATCAAGAGCAAAAAGCAAAAGTGCAACTGATTCTCAACGAGATTTTTCCCGGCGAAAACGTAGATGTTCCCGATCCATATTACGGTACTCAATTTGGATTTGAGACTGTTTTTAAAATGCTCGATGAAACTTGTGATAGTATTGCGCAAAACTTAATTGCGAAACACAGCTCGTAATTCATGAATACAACAACTTTAGGAAAACTGTATCTAATTCCCATCACACTGGGAGAAAATGATCCTACAGAAGTACTGCCAATTACCGTAAAAACAACCATCGCTGCTATCGACGACTACATTGTCGAAAATGAAAAGACTGCCCGAAAATTTATTAAGAGTATCTATCCCGAAAAAGTACAAGCCACACTTCGTTTAAGCACTTTGAATAAACATACTCAAGTCGAAGAACACAAGAAAATGCTGCAAGCGTGCCTTGAAGGAAGAAATACAGGCATCATGAGCGAATCTGGCTGTCCAGGAGTTGCAGATCCAGGAGCAGTAATTGTAAAAATAGCGCATGAAATGGGGATTCAAGTGGTTCCTTTGGTTGGCCCATCATCGATATTGTTGGCTTTAATGGCTTCTGGGATGAATGGACAAAGTTTTGCCTTTAATGGTTATCTCCCCATCGAAAAGAGCGAAAAGAAAGCAGCTTTGAAAAACTTGGAGAAACTTTCCGCCGATAAAAACCAAACCCAAATTTTTATCGAAACACCTTATCGAAACAACAAACTGCTTGAAGATATGTTGCAGGTCTTACAACCAAATACACATCTTTGCGTTGCGACCGATATTACACTGGAAACGGAATACATAAGAACAATGCGTGTTCAAGATTGGAAGAAAACGAAAGTCGATCTGCACAATCGTCCAACTATTTTTATCATTGCAGTCGTTTAGACTTTTTTGATTGAATCGATAAAGTTTAAACAACATCATTCACCAACAGGCATAAAAAAAGACCTCAAAAAAGGTCTTCTATTTATTTTATCGTTGGGTTGTTCTCCGCGATAATTCCTGAAGTTTCATAACCTCCAAAATCCCGCATATAACTCTTTACAGAGGTGCCGTAATCATCTTTGCACTTCCGCTTACCTCCAGTTTTCAGAAATCGTTTTACGGAACCAGCGCCACCCAAGTGTGCAGCCGCCAATATCCCAGATTCGGTAATCTTGACACCAGATATTATACTTCCCGAATACGCTTCAATTTCGTCTTTTAACTCCCATTTGTTTTTTGCGAGTAATGCTACGAATGCTTTTTCTTGCAATTTTGGGCTCTTCATAAAGGCCGCTGTATCAGTAATCCCAATAGTTTGCAGTGTTTCTGCACCAAATTGGTATTTCCCCATATAGCCAAGAGAATTTATTTTGTGGTATTTACCTTGTGATTCTTTAAAAGCAAGTGCTTCTTTAAATCCAATAAAAAATCTACCGGTGAATGGTACGTTTCTATTGGTGTAATCATTTGGATTTTGAGAGGGAAACAAATAGGAAATTTCTTTTTGATTATTAGACTCGAACCAATTGTGGCTATTTGTATCGACAGGCTTAAAACCTGAACTTATATACACGATGAACAAAGTCAAACTACTATAAAATATCCATTTCTTTATCATACATTGTTTTTCTTCTCAACCTGTCACACCGAGAAATTTCTGCGCTGCAAATGTACAACATAAAATACAAAACTGATTGTCAATTAGTTAAAGTTTTTCTAAAAGTAAAGATAGTGAAAAGTGAAATCTCCGCGGCTACTGATTTCAAACGTTGGAGCTGGGATTTTGATCGTATTAAAAATTTCAAAAACCGTCTTTAAAAGAGGTGATTTCGTCTTAATTTTTGTCAAATCCGCGTCAAAACTGAAATAAAATTGTCTAAATCTTTCTGATTCCGGGAGGAAAACAGTGTTTACAAACTCTTCATTTCCAGTAATCATACCTTCAGCACCATAACCAACGGCGATATTTAGCCAAGTAGGTATTTTTGACGCTTTAAAAAAGGAATGTACATTCGCCGACAACCAATACGTTTGTCCATTATAATCCTTCAAGACTTGTTCACTAAAAGAGCTTCCCAATACATTCGGACGAGCCGAAGCATAAGGCGTGGTATGAAAGGAAAATTTAGGGGTGATTCGCTGTTCTTTCCAAAGTAATTCTTGAGAAACAAACAAAGCGGTTCCAGCGGCATTGGCACCAACATCGCCCAAAGATGCGCCCCAATTCGAAGAATAACCGTCCATTACCTCAACAGCAGACAGAAACACAAACCCCAAAGTGGCGCCATAAATCAGCTGATTTTTTTTACTAACGCCGCTCCAAGCCAAAGTGCTTTTGCCGAAGTTACCGAGATGATAGGCAGAAAAAACATGACCCGCTTTATCCATTTGCAACCATTCAGCGTTGTCATTGACAAAACGAAAACCAGATCGAGGATAATCAGCGTACCACAATTCATTTAAACCAATCAAAACGCCAGCACCTATTGTCGCTTGTGATACCGCAACGATATTTCTCCTAGGAATATTTAGGGAATCTGACGGTTTCAAAAAATGATCTACTTTATTTTGCGCAAAAATATTTGTACAAAAAGCAAATAACAGTAGCGCGCTTAATAATGAAATTGATTTCAAAACTTATCTTTTAATACCTTGTTGAGAAATCCACGCAACGTATTTCTGACGGTTGGCTTCATGTTGTGCGGGCGTAACTGCAAACTCATGATATCCAAATCGAGTTACACTGGCGCAAAAATAAATGTAGTTGTGTTGTGCCGGATTCAATACCGCATCCAAAGCGGTGATATCTGGCATCGCTATCGGACCTGGAGGTAATCCTTCATACTTGTAGGTATTATATGGCGAATCGGTCACCAAATCCTTGTTTAATACACGCTTGATCACTTGATCAAAATCATTCGACAGCAGTTTCACCGCATAAATAACCGTGGGATCAGCTTCCAATTTCATTCCTTTGCGCAGACGATTGAGGTACACGCCAGCAACAATAGGTCGCTCATCATTCTTAACCGTTTCTTTATGCACTATAGAAGCTAGTATTCCTACTTCAATAGGGGTCAAATTGAGTTGCTTCGCCTTTTCCAAACGATCAGTATTCCAAAATTTGCGATACTCTTTAGCCATTTTGTCTCTAAACTTTATAGCCGAAGTGTTCCAGAAAAACTCATAAGAATTTGGAACAAAAAGACACAAAACATTCTCCCTCGTAAATCCGTTTTCGGTCAAAAATGGCGTATCCGTAATAGCGGTCATCAAACTCAAACTATCGGCTTCTATTTGAGAACCTATTCTACCGGCAAAATTCTCCAATCGTTCTTGATTGTTGAAGGCTAAATTTACGGGTACATTCTGACGCAACGAATTAATAATTTCATTGCTATTCATCCCATTCTTGAAAAGAAATTTTCCAGATTTATCTTCGCGTTGCGGATAAGCCTTCTTATTCGCAACAATATCAAAGCGATTCATATCCTTAATATAGGGACGCACTATTTCCTTTACTTGATCGTATGTGGCGTCTGACGGAATATATACATATACTTCATTTTCCGAAAAACGCGTGTTGTCTGAAAAAATGTCCCGATACATCATATAGCCATAAGCTATTAGAATGGTGATTACCACGACAGAAAGGATTGCAGCTATTTTTTTTAATTTCAAAATATTATGATTTAGGATTGATTAACTGAAATAGAATTTCGTCTTTGTAATGACCATTGACCAAATTCCATTGCTTTTTGATACCAATTTTTTGAAAACCAAATTTAGTAAAAAGCGCAAGACTAGCGGTATTCTCTTCGCCAATATTCGCATACAATTGATGTAAATTTAATTGTCGGAAAGAATAATTGATGACCAAATTTAAAGCCTCTCCGCCAGCTCCTATATTGCGATTCTCTTCATTTTGAATAACAATCCCCACACCGGCCCTATTATTCTTCGGATCAAAGTCAAACAAATCAATGAGCCCGATAGCGGGAAAATCTTGATCTCGACAAATCGCCAACCGCAGTTGCTTCGCTTCATAAATATCTTGATGGGCATTTTTTAGGTACTGTCGAATCAAAAAACGACTATAAGGAGTTTGTGTATTACTCACTTCCCAAATAGATTCATTGTTTTCCATCTCATATAAGAACTCCAAGTCATTGGGCTCAAGTGCTCTCAAATAAATAGATTTACCTTGTAGTGTTAGCATTCGATAGATCCTTTAAATACAAAAGTGGCTGGACCTTTCAAGCAAACATCGGTGTAAGCATTCCCTTCTTTTACAAATGAAACTTCAAGCTTTCCGCCTTCTACAAAAATGACAATAGAATTCGCTGAAGTTTTGCCTAAAGCATGCATCGCAATGGCAACTGCTGTCGCTCCCGTTCCACAAGACAAAGTTTCATCTTCAACGCCGCGCTCATAGGTTCGTATGGCAAAAGTGCTGCCGTCTGTTTGCTTTACAAAATTGACATTGCTCCCTTTTTCACCATACAATTGACCATATCTAATTTGACTACCAATCGCTTTTACATCGGTATTTCTCAAATCTTCAACCAGGGTAACGTGATGCGGAGAACCGGTATCGAGAAAAACGTAATCCGTTTGGATATTGATATCGGAGACGTCGCTCATTTGAAGCGAAACGATATTAGGATCAAAGATTGTCGCGTGGTGTATCCCATCAACTGCGGAAAATACGGCATGTTCAGTAATTAGTCCAAGTTGCTTTGCGAACGCTACGATGCATCTTCCACCATTGCCACACATCGAACTAGGATTGCCATCGGAGTTATAATACACCATGTTAAAATTAGCATCAACATCATTTTCTAACAAAATCAATCCGTCACCGCCAATGCCAAAACGACGATCACACAAATGTTTCACCAAAACATGCTCTTCTTTTGGAAAAAAAAGGTCACGATTATCAATCATGACAAAATCATTTCCGGTGCCTTCGTATTTATAAAATGATATCTCCATAATGGGTTTGAAACGAAGTAAAGGTACAAATTCTCACCAAAAATATTTGACAATTTTATTTGGCGTAAATCGATGTTCAATACTACGAAAGCAACACCGTATCTATTTTAATACTAAATACTTACAATATTTAACTTCTGTTTCATGATTATCGGGATAATTGATCTATTGGGCATATTTATCTTAAACAAAAAATGTAGAATGTAAAAAATGAAAAAATATTGAAACAAAAAGCAGTGTTAAATCATACCGAAAAAAATTCCTCATTTTCAAAGCAACCAAATTATCACCTCTGCTCCGCAAAGCCTCTCAACTCTTTACAAACATGACAACGCAACACCAACAAAAAAAACCGCCTCGTTTCCGAAGCGGTTTCTTTTATAAAGACAGTGAATTAATTATCTTTTAACAACTCTTACCGTTTTCACGTTATCACCTTGAGTTACAATAATGTTGTAAACTCCAGAAGGATATTGTGAACCGATTTCTAAGTTAGTGATCGCAGCAACAGATGCCTGACGTGCTTCAACCTCACGGCCTAACATATCATACACTCTTACTCCTACTTGATCCTCGCTTGATGTGTTTACATTCAATTTGAATGTTTCAGCATATGGGTTTGGATAAGCGTTCACTTCATAGATAGCTAAAGCTGCATCGGTTTGTCTGGTCATTCCCGCTGATGTTGTGATCGTACACAATACGGTACCTTCTACATAACTAGAGTTGTACAATACATCTACACGGATCGTGTAAGCTGTACTTGCTGCCGCTCCACCTGACAATTGTTG
>CALPOS020000141.1 GCA_943325255.2 Sphingobacterium thalpophilum | reverse complement strand
TTGGTTTTGGATTTGGATCTAGATGGACTGTCAAGTATTTATGAATTAAAGGCGATTATTAGGAATTATACGAAGACGAAAGTGATTGTTTTTAGCAGTTATTCCGAGCAAATTTACGCTCCAAATGCAATTAAAGCGGGAGTTGCGGGATATGTTCATAAAACAGCTAAGATTGAAACTCTGGGAATTGCCATCATACGTGTCTTTCAAGGTCAAACCATATTGAATGACAATATCAAGAAAAATCTGGCTTTAATTGCCAAGCAAAACAAAAGTGAAAGATTGTATCGAAAACTTTCGAATCGCGAAATTGAGGTCTTGCGTTATTTGAGCAGCGGGAAGAAGAATAATGAAATTTCTTCGATTTTAGGATTGAATGAAAAAACGATTAGTACCTATAAATTGCGATTGCTCACAAAACTGAATGTCACTAATTTGGTGGATTTGGTGAATAAGGCAAAAACCTTAGAAATCGTCTAACTATAACGAGACAAAACTCTTCCTAGTTTTTTTGAAAACGAATTGATCAATCCATTGTAATCCATGGTCATTCGCAAGTGTTCCGAATTATCTTCTTCTAGTTCTTTTGAAACAGTGTGTTTTAGTTCCTCGACTAATTGACCGACCAAAAACCATCGAATACTTAATATTGTTTCCGAAACGTATTGTGCTGTAGTAACTTCTTTCATTTTTACAAATACATTTCGTCCTTCCCAATTACTGAGTTCATTGAGCTCATTTTCCATGATAATGTTGGTCACTTCTTGAGCGAATTCTGGTGAAAGATTCATTAAATACTCTTCTAAGTTGAAGGATTCGTTTTGAAGGAAATACTGGATGATATGATTATAAATTCCCAAAAACATTGGGTTAGCCAATTCAATTTCGTCTTCTTGTAAACTCAGGTAAATTCTTTGAAAAACTTTATACTCTTTTCTTTCGAATACTTCTACTAATTCACCTTCGTCATTTGCTTTCAAAATAACATCTTCAAATTCTTCCGACTTATCGCCGTAAAGCAAAAGGATTTCAATAATCTTTCGCTCTAATTCGTAGAGCACATCAACTTTTTGAACTGCGATTGGATTTTCGTTCTTGACAATTTCAAAAGCTTTCTGTTCTTGTTTGACCTTTTTACCTGCTTCAGTAAGGTCTTTTTGAACCAATTGCGCCAACGTATTGAGCAGCACTTGTTCAGAAATATCCATGATTCGAGAACACTCTTGAATATAGATTTCTCTTTTGATACGATCTGGTATTTTAGAAATACTGGTCACCATATCTCGAATCAAATCGGCTTTCTTGATGGGGTCATTTTGGGCTTCATTCATGAGCAATGACGCTTTAAACTGAATAAAATCTCTGGCATTTTCCTCTAAGTACAAAACCAAATCTTCGTAAGAAGTTTTCTTGGCAAAACTGTCTGGGTCTTCTCCTTCCGGGAACTTACAAACGCGGACGTTCATGCCTTCTTCCAAAATCAAATCGATTCCGCGGATGGAAGCGCGCAATCCTGCCGCATCTCCGTCGTATAAAACGGTAATGTTTTTTGTAAGGCGATTGATTAATCGGATTTGATCAGGAGTCAGTGCCGTTCCCGACGATGCGACCACATTTTCGATTCCAGCTTGATGAAATTGAATAACGTCGGTGTAACCTTCCACTAAGAAGCAATTATTTTGTTTTGCAATGGCTTGTTTGGCGTAGTAAATTCCATAAAGCACTTTGCTTTTGTGGTAAATTTCACTTTCAGGCGAATTGACATATTTGGCGGCTTTTTTATCGTTGGTCAGAATTCGACCGCCGAAACCTAAAATTCTGCCAGACATACTGTGAATGGGAAACATCACGCGACCTCTAAAACGATCTATCAAGCGTTCTTCTTTGACAATAGTTAGTCCAGTGCTTTCGAGGAATTCTAGCTTAAATCCTTTTCCTAACGCTTCTTTTGAAAAAGCGTCCCATTGTTCAGGAGAATATCCTAAAGCGAACTTTTTGATGGTTTCGTTGGTAAAACCTCTTTCTTTAAAGTAGGAATAACCGATGGCTTTGCCTTCTTCTGAATTTAAGAGTGTGTCTTGAAAATAATTCTTGGCAAATTCCGACACCAAAAACATACTTTCCTTGATATCTGTATTGGCTTTTTCTTCTTGCGTTTGCTCGGTTTCTTCCAGTTCAATATTGTATTTTCGTGCTAGATATCGAATGGCTTCTGGATACGTAAAATGTTCGTGCTCCATTAAGAACGCTACTGCATTTCCGCCTTTTCCAGAACTAAAATCTTTCCAGATTTGTTTGACGGGAGACACCATAAACGAAGGTGAACGCTCATCCGAAAATGGACTCAATCCTTTGAAGTTGCTTCCGGCTCGTTTGAGTTGTACAAAATCGCCGATTACCTCTTCAACGCGAGCGGTTTCGAAAACGGTATCTATGGATGATTTTGAGATCAAAGTTTGTTGAAATTTGAAATTCAGGAAAGCGTCAAAGTTAGGAATTTTTTGTTGGTTTTGGGCAATGGTTTTTGGTAAGATGTAACCCTAGCCCTGATGGGAACGGCATCCTTTTTTGTGTCCAAAAAATAATTGACCCCTCGACTGCGCTCGGGGCGACAATCGTAGTGATTTGGATGAAAAGCAAAAAAGATTACCTCACAAGATAAATATTAATTATTTGTGTTCGGTCCGTTCGCTGCGCTCGGGTGAGTGGACAGCAGGTTCCCGGCTCCTAATAAAAAAAGCACCTCTTTCGAAGTGCTTCACTAACTATAAACAAAGGTTTAAAATTTTAATTAAAATCGAATCGGAGTCCAAGGGAAACATTGTTCTGGTCGACTAAATTGTCACTGAACAATGGACTTAAATCATACTTGGCATACAAACTCACCGCTTGATAACCTACATAGACGCTGGCGCCGTAGATAAAATCATTGACATTGAAATCGCCTTTTGTTTTTTGTCGGACATCGTTGCCATTTTCGTCTTCATAACACAAAATTTGTTTTGATTTGATGTTACCGCCTGCATAACCACCGACACCGAGGCGAAATGCTTGATGGGTTTTGAAAATCGTCTTATCGCCATTTTGTGTTTTTCCAGAAAAATCAAATTCGACATGCATGGGAACTACTAAGTATACATTTCGAAAACGAGAATCTCTTAGATGTGTTACACTGACTTCGAGATTGGTTTGGTTGCCATTTTCAACAAAATAGCGATTGTCTGTTGGGCGCAAGTTGTTGTACATTAAAGACAGACCGTATTTTGCGTGCAGAAGGTTGTTGTTTTTGAGGATTCGCGAGTTCCAAGTAACGCCCCATTCGTAGAAATGCGAGCCCCAGTAGCGATAATCGGAATTGGCTACGGCTTTGTTGGTCGCGAGATTGTTGAGTCCAAAAGCGAATACGAATTGCGAGGTGGTTCTGCTTTCTCCTTCTTTAAATTTATCGCTAATTTTCATATTTGGGAAAGTAAAAGTGTATCTTCTGGTTGAATCTTCTTCTTTAATTTTTCCATCGACTTTTTCCTGCACTAGGTTTTTTAGTTCTTCTTGCAGCGCACCGACTCTTGTCTCAATATTTTTGGCTCGAACTTCTGCTAATTTAGCTTTCTTCTCGTCGGCTTGTTCTTTGGTAATTTGGTTTTTTTCTAGTTCGATGTTGACTGCTTCGACTTCGTCTTTGAGTGCTAGTTTTTCTTCCTTGGTGACGCTTTCGATTTTAAAAGCGATGTTTTTGGCTCGAGATTCGAACGTTTCTTGACCATACACTTGCGTTAAAAAAAGGATTAAAAATCCGGCTAAATAAAAGGTAAAATTTCTCATGATTGTTACGTTTTTTGACTGATGATTGTTTTATTGTTGATTACGATTGGCGAGTGCCACTTTTACGGTTTTGTAATTTTTGTCGATTTTTCGGATTACTTTCTCGCGAAAAGAAAGCTCTAGTTCGTTATCGACTTCGGAAAGTAAATTGGAAGCGTTTACTTTGACAGTCGGATTATTTGTTTTGGCGGTGACTTCGGCAATTTGCGATTTGTTTGTGATTGGATTTGGTGAAATTTGGTTAAATTCATTCGCTTTTTGATTATTGATTGATTTTTCGATTTGTTGTTCTACAGTATTTTTGTTTGTATTTGAGGTTTGTGCGATTTGCTTTTGGGGAACGTTTATTTGTTTATTGATTTTTTGAGAAGTTGAAATTGCGGCGTTCTTTTTTTGCGTTGCCACTTGATTGTCTGCTATTAGTTCAATTTCTTTTTGAATTTGAATTGGTGTTTGTGGCTCTTTATTTATGGAATCGATTGTAGGATTGGACACATTATTTTCAACAACTTCCGTTCTTTTCACATCTACTAATTCTGCTGGATTGCTAAAAAACACATAGCCAATTGCTAGAAATCCGATAATGCTTGCTGCGATGTAAATCCAGTTATAGATTGGCTTTACCGTTTTCTCTTCTCCAACGGTTAACATCGCATCTAATCGATCCCAAGCAGCTGCCGACGGTTTGATTTCTCGTTGGTCAAGTTGACTTTTAAATTCTTTTTCTAATTTATTTAGTGCCATTTTGCTGTGCTTTTAAGGTATTGATTTCGTTTTGCAAGATTCTTCTTGCGTGTGATAATTGTGATTTCGATGTTCCTTCATTGATGGAAAGCAACGCTGCAATTTCTTGATGTTTGTATCCTTCGATAGCGTATAAATTGAAAACCATCTTATAGCCATCCGGCAAAGTGTCAATTAGAAACTGAATTTCTTCGACATTGAATTGACTCTCGGTGCCATTAACACCTTCTTCTTTATAACTTTCTTCTTCTAAAAAACTAACTTTCTTGTTGGCTCTGATATAGGAAATACATTCGTTGACCATGATGCGTCGAATCCAACCTTCAAAACTGCCTTTGTGTTCAAAATTCTTGAGGCTGGTAAAAACTTTCATAAAGGCGGTAATCATGACGTCTTCTGCATGATGGATATCTTGTATATATTGACGGCAAACGCTTAACATTTTGTGAGCGTACTTAGAATAGATTAACTGTTGTGCTTGTCGATTGTTTTCGACTGCCAGTTGAATTCTGTTTTTCTCTTCTTGATGTAAATCGATTATTTTCAAAACCTTTTGTAAAGTGTTACTGTTAGCATAGACGCACAAGTGTAGAAAATGGTTGCACGTTCCTTGAATAAAAATAAAATTATTTTTTAAATTACTCTTTTACAGCGATTTATAATTAAAAAAATTAAATTTTTCTTTCAATTACATAGTTAACCATCAAAAATAGGGAAGCTTTGTAGTCGGAATCGGGGAAGTTTTGTAGTAATTGAATGGCTTCTTGCTGAAATTCGATCATTTTTTGTTCTGCGTACGCGAGTCCGTTTTGGCTTTTTACGAAAGCAATGACTTCTTTCACACGCTTTTTATCTTTATTGTAGTTTTTGATGGAATTGATCAACCACGACTTCTCTTTAGCACTACAATTATTGATGACATAAATTAACGGCAAGGTCATTTTTTGTTCTTTGATATCAATACCCGTTGGTTTTCCTATTGCATCTTCCGTATAATCGAACAAGTCATCTTTGATTTGAAAAGCCATACCGATGAGTTCTCCAAACTTTCTCATGGTTTCTACTTGTGCTTCATCTTCATTGACAGATTTGGCGCCAAGTGCACAACAAGACGCAATAAGCGTGGCTGTTTTCTTTCGAATAATTTCGTAGTAAATGTGTTCACTGATATCTAATCGACGTGCTTTTTCAATTTGAAGCAGTTCACCTTCACTCATTTCGCGAACGGCGACGGAGATAATCTTGAGCAAATCAAAATCACCGTTGTCTATGGAAAGCAACAATCCTTTTGAAAGCAAAT
>CALPOS020000140.1 GCA_943325255.2 Sphingobacterium thalpophilum | reverse complement strand
CCGGATGGATAAGGAAACATATCGAGAACGTAGTATTTAGGCTTGTCCGATGTATTGCTGGCGGCGAAGGTTTGGTTATCGGCCCAGTATTTTTGCCATTTGGCTTCTATTTGGTTTGGAATATACTTCATTCGTTTTTTATATTGTTTTTTGATGGACTCATGCAGCTCGCAAAAGTTCGTGTCATCTTTATTTTGCCACGAAGGCGCTAAGTCACTAAGTTTTATTTTTTGTTCTCGCAAAGGCGCAGAGGCGCAAAGTTACTTTATCGTTGTTTTGTTTGTGAATCTTGGATACTTGATGGTAGCAAAATACGTTTTAAAATTAGCCCCGATAGAGCCGGTATCCTTTTTTTGTTTGATAAAAACTCCCTCGACTGCGCTCGGGATGACAAACAAAAAAAGATTTAGGCGAAAGCGGGACGACTGTTGTATGGAAAACAATTGTCGTGCTCCTAAAAACTGAGGGCAAATTTACGTTTATTGTACGAAAGTCAAAACTTTGGTCGTTATAAACTCTGAATAAACAATTTCTTTATTATTTTTACGCCATAATTACTATCATTTATGAGTTCTTCATTCGAAAAATTTCAAAAGCGTCGGCTTATTTCTTCTTATTTTTCTGTGGTACTGAGTATGTTTTTGGTACTTTTTCTTTTGGGTATTTTAGGTTTTTTCGTGATTAATTCTAAGAAATTGTCGGACGATTTTAAAGAAGAAATTGTGATGACTGTGTTCTTCAAAAACGAAGCAACCGACAGCACGATGGTGGCTTTTGGACAAGAATTAAAAGCGGCGAAGTTTGTCAAATCGAGTGATTATGTGACGAAAGAACAAGCGGCAAAAATGCATACCGACATTATTGGAGAGGATTTCATGACCTTTTTGGGTGCGAATCCGCTGCAGAATTCCTACGACATTCATTTGAAAGCAGACTATATTGACACTGAGAATATCCGCAAAATTGAAAGTCGATTTTTATCCAATGAAATGATTGCTGACATCGTTTACGACAAGCAATTGGTGAGTTTGGTGAATGACAATATTAAGAAAGTGAGCATGTGGATTTTGATTATCAGCGGCATTTTGGCATTGATTGCGGTGTTGTTGATTAACAGTTCGATGCGACTGTCAATTTATTCCAACCGATTTATCATCAAAACCATGCAAATGGTAGGCGCGACGAAATCGTTTATCCGAAAACCATTTATTTGGAGAAGCATCAGATTGGGCGTGATTGGCGCAGTGTTGGCGATTATTGCTTTGATTGGGACGCTGATTTATATTGACAATAGTTTCCCGAGCTTACACATTTTAGAAGATCAATTGATGGTTGTTCTTGTATTGTTAGGTGTGCTGGCGGTTGGGATTTTGATTACTTGGGTCAGCACCTTTTTTGCGACACAGAAATATTTGAATTTGAGAACAGACGATTTGTATTAATTTAAATGTGTCTTCCCGAGCGCAGTCGAGGGATTTTACACCGATTATTATTTCATAACCCTTCGACTGCGCTCAGGGTGACAATAGATTTTAAGATTATGAAAGACAACGAACAAGAAAAACAAGAATTCCTTTTTGAGAAATTCAATTTTAAAATTCTTTTGATTGGAATTGCCTTAATTACTGTCGGATTTATTTTAATGTCTGGCGGTGGAAGCGATGATCCGAAAGTTTTTAATGAAGCCGTTTTTAATTTTCAGAGAATCCGTTTGGCGCCAACGATTGTTTTGATTGGATTTGGGATTACCATTTACTCCATTTTGAAAAATCCTAAGAAAACTAATTAGACGGTAAGACATTAAGATTGTAAGATTCGTTGATCGAATTCTAGTCTTAAAATCTTAAAATCTTAAAATCTCCTCTATGAATATACTTCAATCTATTATTCTCGCCATCATCGAAGGCATTACCGAATTTTTACCGGTTTCTTCTACAGGCCATTTGATTCTTGGCAGCACTTATTTCGGGATTGAACATGATGAGTTTACCAAATTATTTACGATTGTTATTCAACTAGGAGCCATCTTGTCGGTTGTAGTTTTGTATTTCAAACGTTTTTTTCAAACGATAGAATTTTACTTTAAATTGCTCGTGGCTTTTATTCCCGCGGTGGTTTTAGGACTGCTTTTTAGTAAGAAAATCGACGCATTGTTAGAAAACCCAGTCACCGTAGCGGTTTCATTATTATTAGGCGGAATCGTATTGTTGAAAGTCGATGATTGGTTTGGGAATTCTGAAAACACAGAAGTCACTTATGCCAAAGGAATTAAGATTGGATTTTTTCAATGTCTCGCTATGATTCCGGGGATTTCTCGAAGTGGCGCCAGCATTGTAGGCGGCATGTCGCAAAATCTATCGCGAACTGCAGCGGCAGAATTCTCTTTCTTTTTGGCGGTTCCGACGATGTTAGGTGCCACCGTAAAAAAATGTTACGACTACTATAAAGATGGTTATGTATTGACTGATGATCAAATTAATTTGTTGGTAATTGGAAATGTCGTTGCCTTTATTGTTGCCTTATTAGCGATAAAGGGTTTTATTGGTTTTTTAACCAAACACGGTTTTAAAGTCTTTGGTTATTATCGCATTGTTTTGGGCGCCGCTTTATTATTGATTCATTTCTTTATCCATCCTTTGAGCGTAATTTAATGACAGGAGAAGATTTTCAAAACGGACAAATTTTATTGATAGACAAATCATTGCACTGGACTTCCTTTCAGGCAGTCAATAAAATGAAGTGGATTTTGAAAAGTAAATTGGGTTTGAAGAAAATAAAAATTGGTCATGCCGGCACACTCGACCCTCTCGCTACTGGACTTTTGTTAGTCTGCACCGGTAAATTCACCAAAAGAATTGAAGAATTACAAGGTCAGACCAAAGAATATACTGGGACTTTTTATATTGGCGCTACGACACCTTCGTATGATTTAGAAACTGAAATCGATCAAACTTATCCAACTTCGCATATTACTGATGATTTGATACAGGAAACTATTCCACAGTTTTTGGGAGAAATAAATCAAAAACCACCCATTTTTTCCGCAATCAAAAAAGATGGTGTTAGGCTGTATGATCATGCACGCGCTGGAGAAACAGTTGAAATAGCTTTCAGAAAAACAACCATTCACGAATTTGAAATCACGCGAATTGCCTTGCCTGAAGTTGATTTTAGAGTAATTTGCAGTAAAGGAACGTACATTCGTTCGTTGGCTTTTGATTTTGGAAAAGCACTACAATCAGGCGCGCATTTGATTGCCTTGCGACGAACTAAAATTGGCGATTACGATGTAAAGGATGCTTTGGACATTACGTCGTTTGATGATTCAATTGTTCGCATTGCAACATAAGTTCTACAATTTCGTTCTGCGTGCTAATCCCTTTATCGTGTAAATACCACAATTGCAATTCTGTTTTTGCTGTTTCGTCGACAACGCCGTATTGCTGCTTGTAGCTTTTGATCAGATTGGTAGCGCCTTTCGGTCTTGGTCCCCAACTTCCTAATACAGATTCTGAATTCTTATCTAAAACAATTAGTTTAGGAATTGCTTTACTTCCATTGGTTAGAAATAAATTCATGAGCGCTTCATGCTCATCGCGGAATGCTATCTTTAGTCCAATATGTTGAGAAATGGAATCCATTTTACTAATAATTGGCAAAATTTGCGCGGCATCGCCACACCAACCTTCTGACAAAACCAGCCAAATATACTTTCTTTTTAAGGTCAATAGTTTTTGAATATTCTCTTCTGTTATGACCATTTTCTTATCGAGGCGATTCATTCGGGCTTCATTCAATTCGGTGTAATGAACTAAATCTTTGGATTGCTCGTTGCCAGAGACTTTGCCCGAAGCCAACAAATTGGTTACTACTGATCGATATTGAAGATAAGAATGACTATTAACTATTCCTTGGGCAACTGCAACTTTCATAATCTGAGTGTTTATTGGTGCAAATTTAAGGATTAATCATTTGCGTTTGGGTGACATTCATCATCTATACTAAAAATTATGGGATTGAATTACCTTCCCTTTTTTTTAAATAGACTATTTCATAAAAAAAGAATATAACTATATTTGCACAACTCTTTAAAACAAAGTAATGAAATACAAAAGAATTCTTCTAAAATTAAGCGGTGAAGCATTGATGGGCAACCGACAATATGGAATTGACCCTGCTCGTTTAGCCGAATATGCTGAAGAAATAAAACAAATTCATGACAAAGGTGTAGAAATCGCCATTGTTATCGGAGGCGGAAATATTTTTAGAGGAGTTTCAGGTGCAAGCAACGGAATGGATCGTGTTCAAGGCGATTACATGGGAATGCTGGCAACGGTAATTAACGGCATGGCATTGCAAGGTGCTCTCGAAGATCATGGCATGTTGACTCGTTTGCAAACTGCCTTAAAAATTGAAGCGATTGCGGAACCGTACATTAAGAGAAGAGCAGTTCGTCACCTTGAAAAAGGTCGAATTGTAATTTTCGGAGCAGGAACTGGTAATCCGTATTTCACGACAGATACTGCAGCGGTATTGCGCGGTGTTGAAATTCACGCTGATGTTATTTTGAAAGGAACACGGGTGGATGGAATTTACACTTCAGATCCAGAGAAAGATCCCGCTGCAACAAAGTTTGACTCTATTACTTTTGACGATGTGATCAAAAAAGGATTGAACGTTATGGATAGCACGGCATTTACATTGAGCCAAGAAAACCAATTACCAATCGTTGTTTTTGACATGAACAAAAGAGGCAATTTGTTGAAAATTTGTGAAGGAGAAACAGTAGGAACAGTAGTAAATATTTAATAGATCGTAAGACAGTAAGATCATAATGCGATAAGATTGACTTTGCGAAAATCTTAAAGTTCAAAAAATCTTAAAGTCTCACAGTCTTAAAATCCAAAATATGACTGAAGAAATTGAATTTATTATAGACAGCACCAAAGAATCGATGAATGGTTCAATAGCGCATTTAGAAAAATCATTTTTGAACATTAGAGCGGGAAAAGCATCGCCAGCCATGTTGGGAAGTGTTTTTGTTGACTATTACGGATCTCAAACTCCATTAGCGCAAATTGCGAATATGAATGTCCCAGACGCACGAACGATAACTATCCAGCCCTATGAAAAAAGCATGTTGCAGCCGATAGAAAAAGCAATCATGGTAGCGAACATTGGTTTCAATCCGATGAACAATGGTGATGTGATCATTATTTCTGTACCGCCATTAACTGAAGAACGTCGTCGAGACTTGACCAAGCAAGCTAAAGCGGAAGCAGAAGACGCCAAAATTGGGGTAAGAAACGCTCGTAAAGATGCCAATACCGAAATTAAAAAATTAGAAAAAGAAGGCACATCGGAAGATATTTGTAAAACGGCGGAAGACGAAGTACAGAATTTGACAAATTCATTTATCAAAAAAATTGACGACATTCTCGCTCATAAAGAAGCTGAAATTATGAAAGTTTAGTACTTTTCTAAATAATAATAAATCCGCCTCGTTTTAGTAACAAGGCGGATTTTTATTTTACTTACCTTTAGACCATCAACTGAATTTTGTTATTCAAACGAATGAAAAAATGCTGTTTCCTCTTTTTGCTTTTTACGCTTGTCTGTCAAGCGCAATTTCAATTTTCAGGAATTATTAGAGACCGTGATTCTAGAAATCCATTGCCATTCGCGACCATCACCACCAGTACAGGAAGGCAAACGCTTAGTGATTTAGACGGTAAATTTGTCATCATATCTAGAACGGCTTCGCTTTCGTTGCTCGTTTCGTATGTTGGCTATGCGCCCAATGAAATCTTATTGGAAAATAATAGCAAATTCTATTCAATAGAACTTAATCCAAAGCGTGACCAGCT
>CALPOS020000139.1 GCA_943325255.2 Sphingobacterium thalpophilum | reverse complement strand
ATCTCATCGTATTGTTTCTTGCGCTTCGCAATTTGTTCAATAACCACTTCATCTAGATTTCCGGTTTGATCTTTTCGATATCTGGAAATAAAGGGAATCGTGCAATCTTCGTCAAGTAATTTAATCGTGTTTTCGATGTTTTTGGGCGCTGTATTGACTTGGCTTTGAATAAACTGAATTGCATTCATGAAGTTTCTTTTATTGAATTGAAAACGAGTTGCTATAAATATCTAATCCAATCTTTACATAAGCATAAGCGATCGGAATATTGAGCAATAACAAAAACAAGGTGTTTCGAATCTTATTTCTTTCGGGTTTGTTTGTTTTCCAACTCATGATGAGTCTTAAAAAAACATAGGTGTTGATAAATATGGCAGCGACCATAAAAAAAAGACTCAGGAAAATAATGCTGCTGTGGTTATTAAAGTAATACGCTGCGAGGATTACGCTTCCTAACAAAAAAGTACCTAATGCCACTTTTCTCCCAACAGCTATACAATCATCCACAATCGTAAAATCGGGCATCTTCATTGGCTAACAATTGATTTTGTTCACCCTATTCGCGTGTCTTCCGCCTTCGAATGCTGTAGCTAGAAACGTTTCAACCATTTCGACAGCTTGGTGAATCGAGGTGAATCGCGCAGGAATACTAATGATATTGGCGTCATTATGTTGTCTTGCCAGTTGCGCAATTTCCTTAGTCCAACACAATGCCGCACGAACATTTTGATGTTTATTCACCGTCATCGCAATTCCGTTTCCGCTACCACAAATCACGATGCCAAAACTCACTTTTCCTTCAGACACATCGTTAGCCACTGGATGTCCGAAATCTGGATAATCTGCGCTATCAAAAGTATCGGTTCCGTAGTTGATGACTTCATATCCTTTGCTTTGAAGCATGTTTAGAATGGCTTTTTTATAATCGGGTCCGGCGTGGTCGTTTCCTATGGCTATTTTCATTTCTTGTATTATTGTGATGCATGGCAAATTTAATCAATCTTGGTGAAGTAATTCTTTTAAGTGTTGTATAATCTGTGAATTAAAAAAATTAGCCGCGAATGCACGAATTCATGTTTTAATAATTCGTGCATTCGTGGCCAAAACATTTAAGTGCTTAAAAATCAGTAGTTTTAATATTTATGAATCGTTAATTTTACGTTATGTTAATAGTTTTTCTTAATCGCTTGATATTCAATTTACTTTAATTTAACATGGGTTGTTCATAACTAAAGATAGAAAATCAGAACTTTTTCTTGTTGGTGTGAGATTAAATTGTAATCCAAAATCGAGATGGAAAAAACAAATTTAGTTTGTCTTTTTTTTAGAAAAGTTATGCGCTATTACAACCCCTTTGTTAACAAAAAACAGCTATAAACTTATTTACAAAATTAACTCGTTTTTGATTGTGAACAACTGTTGATAATTTTAAAAATAAACTTCAAAATGAGCGATTTATCATGCGAAAAGTATGTTAACAAATCATTATAAAAAAAGATAACTACAAAATTCAAATTTTAAAAAGAAAGTTATTGTAACTATTAACACGCTATAATAACCATCATAAAATAATTTAAATTTACTTTTTATTTTTGTTGTTTTTAATAGATGTTGAAAACTCTCAAACAATCGTCAAATTACCACCTTTAAATTCTTCTAAAATCTCTTTTACATTTTCAAAGTCGTTGGGATGCACTTTGAGTTTGATGCCGCCTAACGCTGTATTGTAAAATGGTACAATTCCTAATGTAGCTTCGTTCTCAAAAAAGTAAGCGATTCCTTCTTGTTCCAACCGATGTTTGATAACAATGATTTCATGAGTGAAATTGAATATAGCAATAACTTCAAAAGCTTCCATCTTTTTTTGATAAAGGTAGGTAAATGTTACTTTTCTATTAAAACACCCAACTTATAACTTATTACTTACAACTATTTTGTAATTTTCAAACTTTAAGAAAACGATCTATGAGCAAGAAACCAAAAAAGTTTGGAAAAACGGAGAAAACGTACTCCGAAAGAATATTAAAAATTCTATCTCAAAACGCTAATAAACCTTTCAACTACAAACAAATAGCTGCCATTCTAGAACTCGATGATACGAAAAGTAGAAACGAAATTATTAAAGACTTAAAGATTTTAGCCGTACAAAAAGTCATTATCGAGTCGGAACCTGGGAAGTATTTAGTCAAAGCCATCAGCCAAGATTATTACGAAGGCACGATAGATATGACCTCACGCAAAACTGCTTATTTTATTTGCGAAGAATTTGAAGATGACGTTTTTATACCAACGAACAATCTCAATCACGCGTTAGATAAAGACAAAGTCAAAGTTTATGTGT
Source organism: Sphingobacterium thalpophilum (assembly GCA_943325255.2). Taxonomy (GTDB): domain Bacteria; phylum Bacteroidota; class Bacteroidia; order Flavobacteriales; family Flavobacteriaceae; genus Flavobacterium. Next base: position 3,540 of record CALPOS020000139.1, on the reverse strand, counting down.
ATAACCGACGTCGTGGTAAAAAACCAGAAGGTGAAGTCATTGAAGTTTTAGAACGTGCGAAATCTGAGTTTGTCGGCGTGATCGATATTCAAAAGAATTTTGCGTTTGTCACTACGGCTAATGCTAAAATGTATACCGATATTTTTATTCCAAAAGACAAAATTGGTGAAGCGCAACAAGGTGATGTCGTGATTGCAAAAATTGAAGATTGGCCGAAGAAAGCTGATAGTCCATTTGGTTCTATTATTAAAGTTTTAGGAAAACCTGGTGAACATGATACGGAGATTCATGCGATTTTAGCCGAATACGGATTGCCTTACGATTTCCCGATTGAAGTGGAATTGTTTGCGCAAAAAATAGATACTTCGATTCAAGAAAGTGAAATCAAAAAGCGCCGTGATATGCGCGATACCTTGACATTCACCATTGATCCTAAAGATGCAAAAGATTTTGATGATGCGTTGTCTTTCAAAAAATTAGAGAACGGAAACTACGAAATCGGAATTCACATTGCCGATGTTTCCTACTATTTACAAGAAGGAACAATTCTCGATGACGAAGCTTTTAACAGAGCGACATCAGTTTATTTGGTAGATCGTGTCGTTCCGATGTTGCCCGAAGTGTTGTCTAATTTCGCTTGCTCCTTGAGACCGCAAGAAGAGAAATATACCTTTTCTGCCATTTTTGAAATCAATGAAAAAGCGCAAGTGCTAAATCAATGGTTCGGAAGAACGGTGATTTTTTCGGATCAACGATTTGCTTATGAAGAAGCACAGTATATCATCGAAACTAAAAATAATACTATTCCGGTTGAAACTTCGATTACAGGAAAATCCTACGTAGTGCAAGATGATATTGTTGCTGCTACTTTGAAGTTGGATGAATTGGCGAAAATCCTGCGACGCAATAGAATGAATGAAGGCGCTATTTCATTTGATAAAGTAGAAGTTAAATTCAATTTGAATGAGGCTGGAGAACCTGAGGGTGTTTACTTCAAAATCTCCAAAGACGCCAATCATTTGATCGAGGAATTCATGTTGTTGGCGAATAGAAAAGTTGCTGAATTCATCGGAAAGCAAAAGAAAACCTTTGTTTATCGTATTCACGATGAGCCGAATGAAGATAAATTAATCAACTTGCAAGCGATTATTTCGAAGTTTGGTTACAGCATCAATTTCAAATCGAAAGCAGATATTTCAAAATCATTGAACAATTTATTGAATGATGTCGTAGGTAAAAAAGAACAGAATTTAGTAGATACACTCACGATTCGAAGTATGAGTAAAGCTAAATATTCTACCGATAATATTGGTCATTACGGATTGGCATTTGATTATTATTCGCATTTCACTTCACCTATCAGACGTTATCCTGACGTGATGGTACATAGATTATTACAATATTATTTGGTTGGCGGAAAATCGGTTGATGCGGAATTGTACGAAGAGAAATGTCAACATTCTTCCAATATGGAAGGTTTGGCAACCAATGCCGAACGCGATAGTATCAAATATATGCAAGTAAAATACATGCAAGACCATAAAGATTTAGAGTTTTTAGGTGTTATTTCTGGCGTTACAGAATGGGGAATTTATGTAGAAATTGTTGAGAATAAATGTGAAGGCATGTGCAGAATTCGCGAAATAAAAGACGATTATTATACGTTTGATGATAAGCAATATGCTTTGGTTGGGGAGATTTCGAGGAACATTTTACAATTGGGTGATGAAGTCATTGTTAAAGTAAAGAATGCTGATTTAGTGAAGAAACAATTGGATTTTCATTTTATTAGAAAAAACGAATAGTATGAATAGAATAGGTTTTCTACTGTTCTTGTTGACAACAAAATGTCTGTTTGCTCAAGAGAGAAATGTCGGTGATTTTACTAAAGTGACTGCTTTTGATCAAATTGATGTCGTGTTAATTCCTTCAGCTGAAAACAAAGTCAGCTTGAAAGGTTCGGGTTCGGATCAAGTGGAATTAATCAACAAGAATGGCGAGTTAAAAATTAGAATGCCATTAACTAAAATGTTCAGCGGAGATAATATTTCAGCGACGGTTTATTATACCCAATTGAACACTGTAGAAGCTAATGAAGGTTCTAGAATAGCTAGTGAAGCGGTTATTTCTACCGGAGATTTTGAAATTATTACCAAAGAAGGATCGATAGTAGAATTGGCTTTAGATGTAAAAAATTTACTTGTGAAAATGAACGATGGTTCAAAAGTAAGCCTTGAGGGTAAAGCAGACAGTCAAGACGTTTTGCTCAATTCTGGAAGCGTTTATAAGGCAGAAAAATTACAAACTACATCAACAATAATTACTTCAAATACTGGTGCTGAAGGATCGATTAGAGTTTCTGATTTAGCAGATGCGAAATGCAGAGCTGGCGGAAAAGTCTATATTTATGGCAATCCAAAGCGAATCAATAAGAAAATCATTGCTGGTGGAAAGATCTACGAAAAGGAAGATTAAAAATTTATTGTTATTTTTACATCAAAACCAATAGATGATCGAAGATATTATTACGGGCATTCCTTTAGGTATTTTTCTTAGCTTTCTAGTGGGTCCCGTTTTTTTTGTTTTATTAGAAACTAGTGCTGTAAAAGGTTTTAGGGCAGCCATGGTTTTTGATTTTGGAGTTGTCTTAGCCGATGTATTGTTTATCGCAGTCGCTTATTTTAGTAGTTATCGGCTTATTCAAACTATAAAAAATGACCCTGCAATATTCATTTTTGGAGGTATTATGATGCTAACTTATGGTATCATTTCATTTATAAAACTAAAAAAAGTTAGCAAGAAGGTAGATGAAATACCAGTCGAAGAACTTATTAAGAAGAATTACATCGGATTGTTTTTTAAAGGCTTCTTTCTCAATTTTATCAATGTAGGTGTTTTGTTGTTTTGGTTCATGATTCTCATAACCATCGGTCCAAAATTAGAATTGGAAACCTCTAGAATGATTACTTTTTTTTCCACGGTATTACTGACTTATTTAGTGGTAGATATTGGCAAAGTACTTTTAGCCAAACAATTAAGAAGTAAAATGACCCCAACAAATATTTTAAAAATTAAGAAATTGATTAGCATTTTGTTGGTGATTTTTGGCTTGACTTTAATGTTTCAAGGATGGTTTCCTAGTGAGCAAAAATTGGTTAAGAAGGCTTTGGAGAAGATAGACTAAAGCATTACTACTCGAGTTTGATGTTTATAAAGAACTTTCTGATTTTATTGTTTAAGCGATTTTAAAATGAAGCATATTCAATGTATTGAAACAATTCTATATGTTACCAACCAGCACGCAAGTGCTGAATTTTACGAACGAATTTTTAGAAAAAAAGCAGATTTAAACGTTGCTGGAATGACCGAGTTTAGATTCTCAGACTACTGCAAATTGGGATTAATGCCTAGTGCAGGAATTGTAAAATACTAGCTGATAAGACACCCCATCCCGACAAAGGAAACGGAATACCAAGATGTGAACTTTATTTTTACGTTGATAATGTTCGGCTAAAGTATGATAATGCGATAGAAGTTGGT
>CALPOS020000138.1 GCA_943325255.2 Sphingobacterium thalpophilum | reverse complement strand
TATCGAAACAGTAAAAAATATTGCGCCAACTTTGGGTGGCATTAACTTAGAAGATATCAAAGCCCCAGAGTCGTTTGAAATTGAACGGCGATTGGTTGAAGAGTTGAATATTCCTGTGATGCACGATGATCAACACGGTACTGCAATAATATCTTCCGCTGCTTTGATTAACGCTTTGGAATTGGCTGGAAAGAACGCTGCTGACATAAAAATGGTTGTGTCTGGAGCTGGTTCAGCGGCATTGGCTTGCGCAGATTTGTATGTATTGCTGGGCATCAAACCAGAGAATATTTATATGTTTAATAGCAAAGGGCTATTAACAAACGGCGATATTTCGTTATCTGCAATGCAATTAAAGTATGCACGTGATGGCAAGTCGATTTCCCTTGAAGAAGCACTGAAAGGAGCTGATCTTTTTTTAGGTCTGTCTTCAGGCGATTTGTTGACGCCAGACATGTTGCTGGGAATGGCGGACAATCCCATTGTTTTTGCGATGGCAAATCCAAATCCTGAAATCTCCTATGACTTGGCTATTACCACTCGTAAGGATATCATTATGGCCACTGGGCGTTCAGACCATCCAAATCAAGTGAATAATGTTTTAGGTTTTCCATATATTTTTAGAGGTGCTTTAGATGTCAGAGCTACTAAAATAAATGAGGCGATGAAAATGGCAGCCGTCAAAGCTTTAGCGGCCTTGGCGAAAGAAAGTGTGCCTGAACAAGTAAATATAGCCTACGGGGAAACCAAGTTAGTCTTTGGAAGAGAGTACATCATTCCAAAGCCTTTCGATCCCCGACTGATTACCACTGTGGCGCCAGCAGTTGCGCGCGCTGCGATGGATTCGGGAGTGGCGCTCAACCCCATTCAAGACTGGGATCAGTATGAGGAAGAGTTGCTGGAGCGTCTCGGTTCAGACAATAAAATGGTTCGACTGTTAACGAATCGAGCCAAAACGGATCCGAAAAGGATTGTGTTTGCAGAAGCGGATCATTTAGATGTATTGAAAGCAGCTCAAATTGTCCTAGAAGAAGGGATTGGACTACCAATTTTATTAGGAAATAAAGAGCTTATTTTAGAATTGAAAGAAGAATTGGGATTTGATGCTGACGTTCCTATCATTGACCCGAAAACTCCGGAGGAAGACAAGCGTAGGTTGCATTACGCAGAAATGTATTGGAAATCAAGACAGCGACGTGGAATTTCGTTATTAGATGCCCAAAAGTGGATGAGAGAGCGAAATTATTTTGCTGCAATGATGATCAATGAAGGTGAGGCGGATTGCTTAGTTACAGGTTATTCTCGGAGTTATCCAACAGTGGTAAAGCCTATCATGCAACTCATCGGGAAAGCACCAGGCATTTCGTTGATTGCGACAACCAATATGATGATGACCAACCGTGGTCCAATGTTCCTATCAGACACTGCAATCAATCCGAACCCATCATCAGATGATTTGGCAAAAATTGCTTTGATGACCGCAAAAACCGTAAAACTTTTTGGAATGGAACCAGTAATTGCAATGGTTTCATTTTCGAATTTTGGGTCATCTACTGATCAAAGCGCATCAAAAGTTAGAGAAGCTGTGGCGTACTTACATAATTACTATCCAGATTTGATAGTTGATGGTGAAATTCAAGCTGATTTTGCCTTGAATGCTGAAATGTTGAAAGCTAAATTTCCGTTTTCGAAAGTGGCTGGGAAAAAAGTGAATACTTTGATTTTTCCTAATCTTGAATCCGCAAACATTACCTACAAACTGCTTAAAGAATTGTACAAAGTAGATTCTATAGGGCCGATTATGATGGGAATGGGGAAACCAGTGCATATCTTTCAGCTTGGCGCTAGTGTAGAAGAAATGGTGAATATGGCTGCGGTAGCGGTTGTTGATGCCCAGGAAAAAATGAAAAGATTAAAGAATTTAGAAATAAAGATTTAACACTTGTTCGTAAAAATAAGTGCAATTGAAGTTTTTTGTTATATTTGGCTTTACTTTACAATACTAATGATAGCACATATTCAAGGGAAAATAGTTGAAAAAACACCAACAGATGTGGTTATTGATTGTGGTGGAGTGGGTTACCACATTAACATTTCTTTACATACTTATTCATTACTCCCGTCGACAGAGTTTATAAAATTGTATACGTATCTTCAAATAAAAGAAGATGCCCATACTTTATTCGGTTTTGTTGAAAAATCGGAACGTGAAATTTTTAAAATGCTATTGTCTGTTTCTGGAATCGGAGCGAGTATTGCCAGAACAATGCTCTCTTCCCTTGAACCGAGGCAAGTGATTCAAGCAATTGCGGTTGGTGATGTAGCAGCAATACAGTCTATAAAAGGGATTGGTGCTAAAACGGCGCAAAGAGCTATTCTTGATTTGAAGGACAAAGTGTTAAAATTATATGACTTAGACGAAGTTTCTATTTCTCATGACAATAGAAATAAAGATGAGGCGTTATCAGCACTAGAAGTTCTTGGATTTAACAAAAAATTGGCAGAAAAGGCGGTGGATAAAATTGTTAATCTAGATTCTGACGCAACGGTGGAATCTATAATAAAACAAGCTTTAAAAAATTTATAATACTTGAAAACTCTATTCATAAAGAAAATACAGACGGTACTTACAATCAGTGTTTTTGCGCTGGTTTTATTGAACTGTCTTTACGCTGATGCTCAAGTTCTAGAGGAAGAAACCGACAGTATAAAACCAGGGTACGCGTCAGGAACATTGCAGTTGCCTAATCCGCCGAGTATTTTGGACGCTTATACCTATGATCCCGTAACGGATCGTTATATTTACACCAACAGCGTTGATGACTTCAATATCAACTATCCTATCATTCTTACTCCAAAAGAGTACGAAAAATTAATGCTTCAAGAATCTATGCGTGCCTACTTCAAGAAAAAGTCGGACGCAATTGATGGTAAGAAAGAAGGATCAGAAGAAGGAAAGAAAGACTTATTGCCTCGATATTACGTTAATTCAGGATTTTTTGCCTCTATTTTTGGGAGCAATACTATTGATGTTAAACCTACAGGATCAGTTGAAGTCGATTTAGGGGTACGCCATACAAAACAAGATAACCCCGCCCTTTCTCCACAAAATCGTGCGCAAACTAATTTCGATTTTGCTCAAAGAATTAGTATGAGTCTGATGGGAAAAGTGGGTACAAGACTAAAAGTTACGGCGAATTATGATACGCAGTCGACTTTTGCATTCCAGAATCAAATTAAGTTAGAATACACGCCAGATGAAGATGATATTATTCAGAAGATCGAAGTGGGTAATGTCAGCCTTCCATTAAGTAGTTCTTTGATTCGAGGCGCTCAGAGTTTGTTTGGAGTAAAAGCGCAACTTCAATTTGGTAAAACAACTTTAACGGGGATTTTTTCGGAGCAAAAATCGCAAACGAGAACGGTTACTGCGCAAGGAGGCGGAACTATTCAGGATTTTGATTTGTTTGGATTGGAGTACGACAATGACCGACATTTCTTTTTATCACAGTATTTTAGAAACAAATACGACGCTGCCCTAAATAAATACCCATTTATTAATAGTAGGGTACAAATTACCCGTCTTGAAGTTTGGATAACCAACAGACAAAATCGTGTCAATGTAGCAAATAATAATCAAAGAAACATTATTGCGCTCCAAGACTTAGGTGAAGCGCAAATTAGTGGTATTAACAATAATGAGATTGTGTCGCTAAATCCGCAGCCGGGCGGATTCTTTGTGAATCCAATTGACGCTCCAGCAGACAATAAAAATAATTTATATGACCCAGGATTAATTGACGACTCCACCAATGGTGCGGGTCTATTAAATCCAAATATTAGAGAAATTGCCACAGCGGGAGCCGGATTTAATGACGTTACTCCCGTTGAGGGATTGGATTTTTCCAAATTAGAGAATGCGCGAAAATTAAACGCAAACGAATTTACCTTTAATACACAATTAGGCTATTTATCGTTGCAGCAAAGATTGTCAAATGATGAAGTTTTAGCTGTTGCCTATCAATACACCGTTGGGGATAAAGTATATCAAGTGGGTGAATTTGGGAATGATGGAGTAGATGCCACACAGCCAGGCTCTACCAATCCAGATACTGGTCAACCAGAAACAATTACAACGCAAGCCTTGGTCTTAAAAATGCTTAAAAGTAATTTGTCCAACGTTGAAAAACCAGTATGGAACTTGATGATGAAAAACATTTATCAAATTCCAGGAGCTTTTCAATTAGAACAACAGGATTTTCGGTTTAACATTTTGTACTCTGATCCATCACCTATAAATTATATCACACCAGTTGTTGGGACAACATTTCCGGCAAATCCTACAATTGATAATAGATTAACTGATACGCCTTTGTTGAAGGTCTTTAATGTAGATAAGTTAAATTTTAATAATGATCCACAAGCTGGAGGAGATGGTTTTTTTGATTTTATTCCTGGACTAACCGTAGATACGCAGAATGGGAGGTTAATTTTTACAACGGTAGAACCTTTTGGAAGTTTGATTTTTGACAAACTGAAAGATAATCCGGGACAATTGTATAGCGATCCAAATACTTATAATGAGAATCAAAGAAAATATGTTTTTCGAAGTATGTACCGACGTACTCAGGCACAAGCGCTTCAGGATGGTGACAAGAACAAGTACCAATTAAGAGGTAAGTTCAAATCTAGCGGAGGGGACGGAATTCCAATTGGAGCATTTAACGTACCTCGTGGATCCGTCGTGGTTACGGCTGGAGGTCGCGTCTTAGTTGAAGGAATAGATTATAGTGTCAATTATCAAGCGGGTAGAGTTCAGATATTAGACCCTTCTCTTCAAGCATCTAATACGCCAATACAAGTTTCTGTTGAAAACAACTCAACCTTTGGACAGCAGACAAGAAGGTTTATGGGTATTACCGTTGACCACAAAATTTCAGAAAAGTTTACAGTCGGAGGAACCTTTCTAAAAATGACTGAAAGGCCACTAACTCAGAAATCTAGCTTTGGTCAAGAATCTGTAAACAATACGATTTATGGGTTGAATACTAATTTTTCAACCGAGGTTCCATTTTTCACAAGAATGGTAAACAAGTTGCCTTTTATGGATACGGATGTTCCATCGAATATTTCATTTAGAGGAGAAATTGCTTTCTTAAAGCCCGATACGCCGAAAGCAGATCAATTTGATGGTGAAGCAACTATTTATGTCGATGATTTCGAAGGATCGCAAACAAACGTTGATTTAAGATCTCCTTTGTCATGGGCATTGTCTTCAACGCCTTTGGTTGACAATGACATTACAAAAAATGAAACCCCAAGTCCATATAATTTTAGAGGAGATTTAACCACGTTAGAGTACGGTTCCAAAAGAGCTAAAATGAGCTGGTACACCATTGATCCGATAATTTATACACGTCCGGGCGGTATTTCGACAGACGATATTTCTTTGAATAAAACAAGAAGGGTTTTTATTAATGAATTATTCCCAAGTACAGATATTGCGCCAGGACAGATACAGATTATCAACACATTAGACCTTACTTACTATCCCAACGAAAGAGGCCCATATAATAATAGTTTAGATTTTGCAGCTTTTCCAAAAGACAATTTTGGAGGGATTACGAGATCTCTAAATTCTACAAATTTTGAACAAGCCAATGTTGAATTTGTGCAATTTTGGTTGATGGATCCTTATGTTGGTCATGGCTCTTTACCTTCAAATAGCTCAAACACAGGTAAAGTATATTTCAATCTAGGTTCTATTTCAGAAGATATATTGAAGGATGGAAGAAAGCAGTATGAAAATGGTCTGCCTGAAGCAGGTTCAAATACACTTACCATCAGCACAGTTTGGGGAAAAGTTCCGTCTGCTCAATCGCTTATTTATGCTTTTGATACCGATCAAGGAAATAGGAGTGCTCAAGATATCGGATTTGATGGATTGACCGATGCTGCAGAAAGT
>CALPOS020000137.1 GCA_943325255.2 Sphingobacterium thalpophilum | reverse complement strand
GCTGAAGTGGAATATTGGAAATTAGACGAAAAGAGCTATGTAAAAAACATAACGATTATGCACGGAATGCTAGGTTTTGTAATCACGTTATTGCTAGTTTTCAGAACGAATACTGCTTATGACCGTTGGTGGGAAGGCCGAAAATTGTGGGGTGCGTTGGTCAACAACAGTCGGAATTTTGCCTTGAAGCTCGCTGTCATTCTAAAAGACGGACAGGATCAGCATTATTTCAAACGCATGATTCCAGCGTATGCTGCGGTGTTGCACCAGCATTTGAGCAATGATGAAACGAGTCTACAGTTGTTTGAGGATGTCGATTTGGAAATTGACCATCATTTGCACAGACCCAATCAAGTGGCGAAAAAGATGTTTCAAAAATTGAATGATTTGTATGAGGCCAAAAAAATATCAGGTGACCAATTGATTATTTTGAATGCCGAAATACAATCGTTTACCGACATTTGCGGTGCTTGTGAAAGAATAAAAAACACGCCTATTCCCTACTCGTACAGTGCGTTTATCAAGAAGTTTATTTTCTTTTACGTGATGACTTTGCCTTTTGGTTATTCGTTTAGTTTGGGTTATTATACGGCACCGGTTGTGGTTTTTATCTTTTATGTATTGGCGAGTTTGGAACTAATTGCCGAAGAAATTGAAGATCCGTTTGGTGGCGATGCCAATGATTTGCCCACGCAGAAAATTGCTGAAAATATCAAAAAGCATGTGGGTGAACTGATGCCCTAGCCCTGATAGCAGCGGTATCCTTTTTTGTTTTTGCAGAAAGTCCCTCGACTGCGCTCGGGATGACAAAACAAAAAAGATATAGCGGATAGCAGGTTCCCGGCTCCTAAAAAAAATGCTTCAAAAAATTACCATTTTCTTTCGAACTCCAAAGCGCAATGCTTATATTTGCGACCTTTAAAACAGACGGACAACACTCATGAAAATCTCTTACAACTGGTTAAAACAATTTATCAAAATCGATTGGAAATCTGATGAAACAGCCGCTTTGCTGACTGATTTGGGTTTGGAAGTGGAAGTAGTCGAAAAATACCAATCTGTGAAAGGTGGATTGGAAGGAATTGTAGTTGGACATGTTTTGACTTGTGTGCAACATCCGAATGCCGATCGCTTGAAAGTAACAACGGTTGATCTTGGAGATGGAACTCCTGTTCAAATTGTATGTGGCGCTAGTAATGTAGCTGCTGGACAGAAAGTACCTGTTGCCACGATTGGATCGACTTTGTATGACAAAGATGGAAATGCATTCGTCATTAAGAAAGGGAAAATTCGCGATGAGGAAAGTCATGGTATGATTTGCGCCGAGGACGAAATTGGACTCGGAACCAGTCATGATGGGATTATGGTTTTGGATGCCAATTTGAAACCTGGAACTTCTGTTGCAAAAGTTTTTAAAGTTGAAAATGACGAAATCTTCGAAATTGGTTTAACACCAAATCGCGCCGATGCGATGAGTCACTTAGGAACTGCAAGAGACTTGCGCGCGGGATTAATTCAAAGTGGCGTGAATGTAGAATTGATTACACCTTCGGTTAGTAATTTTAGAATAGACAAGCGTACTTTAAAAATAGATGTCAAAGTAGAAAACGGAAAATTAGCACCGCGCTATTGTGGCGTGACCATTTCTGGAATCACCGTGAAACCTTCACCGGAATGGTTGCAAAACCGATTGAAATCGATTGGACTGAATCCGAAAAACAATATCGTCGACGTAACCAATTACGTTTTGCACGAATTGGGGCAACCGCTACACGCTTTTGATGCTGCGAAAATAAACGGCAAGATATTGGTAAAAACGATGCCTGCTGGAACCAAATTTACGACGCTTGATGACATTGAAAGAACCTTGCACGAAGAAGATTTGATGATTTGTGACGAAAAAGGTCCGATGTGTATTGCCGGTGTTTTTGGAGGAAAGAATTCTGGAGTTAGCGAAAGTACGACGAATATATTTTTAGAAAGTGCTTATTTCAATCCAGTAAGCGTTCGTAAAACAGCGAAAAGACATGGTTTGAGCACAGACGCTTCTTTTCGTTTTGAAAGAGGAATTGACCCAACCATCACTGAGTTTGCCTTAAAGCGTGCAGCGTTACTCATTCAAGAAGTCGCTGGTGGTGAAATCACTTCTGATGTTATCGACATTTATCCTAAAAAAATAGAAGATTTTCCTGTTTTCTTGAATTTTGCCAAAACCGCGAGATTAATTGGTCAAGAGCTTTCCAAAGAAATCATCAAGAAGATTTTGGCTTCATTGGATATTAAAGTTAATAGTGTTACCGATGCGGGTCTTGGTTTGACCATTCCTGCTTACCGAGTAGATGTTCAGCGAGAAATTGATGTTATTGAAGAAATCTTGCGCGTTTATGGATACAACAACATTAATTTTACTAAGAAGTTGAATGCGACCGTTTCTAACTCAGCGAGAACAGAAGATTACAAATTGCAAAATATTGTTGGAAATCAACTGAATTCCTTAAGTTTCCATGAAATGATGGCAAACTCCTTGACGAGTCCAGAATATGTGGCGCTCTCGGCCATGCTCAAAGAAGAACATAATGTTACGATGTTAAATCCGTTGAGTGCTGATTTGTCTACAATGCGTCAATCGTTGTTGTTTTCGGGATTGGAAGCAATTTCGTATAATATCAATCGACGAAATTCAGATCTCAAACTATTTGAATTTGGGAAGTCTTATCACAATTTTGATACAGGTTACGAAGAACAAAAACATTTAACTATATTTCTTAGCGGTGATCGAAATGCGGAAAACTGGACCAACGCTCAGAAACCGACCGATTTCTTTTTGTTTAAAGGATATGTTGATGCCATCCTCTCGAGATTAGGCATTGCTAAAATAAAAACGGAACCGCTAAAATCGGATGTTTTTGCAGAAGGTTTGCGCATGTCGGTAGGAGAAGAAACTTTAGTTGAATTTGGCACCGTTAAAAAAAGTATTTTAAAGCATTTTGACATCAAGCAAGAGGTTTTTTATGCCGATTTTAATTGGAATGTTGTGCTGAAGATAGTCAGTACGAAAATCAAATTTGTAGACATTGCGCGTTATCCTGAAGTACGCCGTGACTTAGCACTTTTGGTTGATGAGTCGGTGAGTTTTGATTCTATTTATGCTATTGCAAGACAAAGTGAAAAAAGCCTCCTAAAAAGTGTCGTTCTTTTTGATGTGTACACAGGAAATAACTTGCCTGAAGGAAAAAAATCCTATGCAGTGAGCTTCACAATACAAGATACTTCAAAAACACTAACCGACGAACAAATTGACAAAGTGATGGGAAAAGTACAGAAGAATTTAACCACTGAACTTGGTGCCATTTTGCGATAATTTGGATATATTTGTAAATAGAATTTTAACTTTAAAAAACATAAAAATGAAAATGAAATCCTTAGCCATAGTACTTTTTGCAATGGCAATTAACACGATGAGTGCGCAATCAACGTTCGACAAGTGGCCAGCTATTAAAGAATTTCACGGAGTAATGTCGCAAACTTTCCACCCGTCTGAAGAAGGTAATTTAGAGCCTTTAAAAACACGTTCGGAAGAAATGGCTACGAAAGCTGCAGCGATTTTAAAATCGGATATTCCAGCAGAATTTAAAACTCCTGCGATTTTAGCTTCGGCAGAAAAATTACAATTGAAAAGTAAAGCATTGCACAAAATGGTAGTGGCAAAAGCATCTGATGCAGAATTGACAAAATCATTGGCAGAACTTCATGATGTATTTCATGAAATTGTTGGGCTATGCTCTGAGAAAAAGTAATAGAAAAGCCCACGTGGATAATAATAGTTAGCCACGAATTCACGAATTTTTGAAAATGAATTCAAATTTTTATTCGTGAATTCGTGGCTAAAATCTTTTCAACAAATCCGAAATCTAAAATCTAAAATCTAAAATTAATTTTACCTTTGGGCTTTCAAAAAAAATAAAAAAAATGGTTTATAAATTCAGAGTTATTCTCGATACGGAAGAAGATATTTTTAGAGACATCGCCATACTTGATGAAGACACCCTAGAAGACTTACACAACGCTATCGTTAATGCATTCGACTTTGATGGATTGGAATTGGCGTCTTTTTATACCTGTGACAACCAGTGGAATCAAGACGAAGAAATTCCGCTTTTTGACACAGGCGATGTTGCTGGTGAAATGAAAACGATGGCAGATTATCCTTTGTCTTCTATTCTCGATAAAGAACATACGAAGATTATATATGTCTATGATTTTCTGAATATGTGGACGTTTTTGGTTGAATTAGCGGCCATTGAAGAAATTGAAGTCGGAGAAACCTATCCGAGTACTTTATTTTCTCATGGAATTATGCCAATGGATGCTGGAGACAAATCATTTGAAGCCGATATGACCGATGATATTTATGGTGAATTTGAAGATGATTTGGATCAAGACGACCTCGACATGTTTGATGATAATGAAAGTGGCGAAAGTTTCGAAGATTATGGGTTTGAGGAGAATTGGAATTGAAAAAGTTGCTGAGTGACTGAGTTGCTGAGTGACTGAGTTTTTTGGTTATATTTGAATTCAAAATTTAAATATACGCCATATGAAAACTTTCCGGGATTTGCTAATCTGGCAAAAATCAATGACTTTAGTTACCAAAAACTATCAACTAACACAAAAATTCCCTAAAGAAGAAATTTTTGGTTTGACATCTCAAATTAGAAGATGTACAGTTTCCATTCCGAGTAATATTGCTGAAGGATACGGAAGATAAAGCAATAAAGAATTTGGAAGGTTTTTAAATATTGCTGTCAGCTCTTTATTTGAATATCAAACCCAAATTGAAATTGCAAAAAATGTTAATTACATAAACGAAAAAGAATTTAACCAATTATATGAGAACAGCCGAGAATTAGAAGCGATGATTATTTCTTTTACCAAAAAAGTAAATTCGGTAAACTAAAAAACTCAGAAACTCAGAAACTCAGCGACTCAGCAACTCAAACATGATCAACCTATACAACACCCACATCGAAAACCTATCCATTCACAGAGTGGGAAATAAAAGCCGGAGCGAAGCAATTTTCTTATCAGATCAGCAATACAATTTGAACGATGAAATTGTACCATTGCTGAAAGAGTACTTCTTAAAGCCATTTCGAGAAAAAGAAGAAAACTACTTTCAATTTGCACATGAAGTCGATTTGGACTATAATGATATGTATAAATTAGTCACTGAAATTTTTGACAATCCAAGCAGTGTTCACGAGGTTTCTAAGAAAATTACCAAGCATTTGTTTGAGCAGTCCAATCATCCACATATCAAGAATGGTGAAGTGTATGTGACCTACTTGACCAATTTAAATATCGACAACACCATTGTTGATGCAGTAGGTATTTTTAAGAGCGAAATACAAAGTGATTTCATGCAATTTGAAGAGAAAGGCACGACGCTAGAGATGATTCTGCAACAAGGAATAAACCTCAACAAACTGGACAAAGGCTGTTTGATTTTCAATCATAAAAAAGAGGAAGGTTACAAAATTTTGTCAGTTGATAGTAACCGATATGATGCTCGTTATTGGTTAGAGCACTTTCTTTCTGTTGACGCTTTTGAGGACGAAAATTTTATCACTAAGAAGTACTTAAAATTCTGCCAAGGATTTGCCAAAGACGTCGTTTTTCCTGCGGAAGACAAGAAAGAAGAAGTGATGTTTATGAATCGATCGGTAAATTATTTTGCCAAAAACGATCAATTTGAAGAATCTAATTTCCTGAATGAAGTATTAGACAACCCTGACTTGATTCCAGAATTCAAGAATTATAAAGTCGATAAAGGGGAAAAGTATTCCATCGAAGACGTGACCACATTTCCAATTGCCAATGCGGCGGTTTCAGATGCACGAAAATCAATTAAGAACGTCATTAATTTAGATACACATATCCAAATTAAGATGGATTTTATCAATCCCGAAAGTGCTGAAAAATATGTAGAAAAAGGCTGGGATGAAGAAAAACAGATGTATT
>CALPOS020000136.1 GCA_943325255.2 Sphingobacterium thalpophilum | reverse complement strand
GCTTGTACAACAAAATCTTTTCCTAGCACTTCTGCATCATATTGATTGAGTTGATATCTTTCAATAATTGCAATTAACTTGTCTGGATATTTTGGATCTGTTGCATAGCCGGCATTTTTTAGCCCGCGCGCCCAAAGTTTGTAATCGTCTTTTTCCAAATCAAACAATGGTTTGTACCAAGGTCTATTCAGTAAAAAAAGTGCATGGTCCTGATACGACTCCATCGACTTATCGTATTTCCTGAAGCACTCTTGTTCTTCATCATCGTCATAATTGACACTTGGACCGGTCCAATCTTTGTGACACTTAATGCCAAAATGATTATTTGCTAAAACACTCAAAGGGCCAGTTCCTGCGCCTGATTCTAAAATACCTTGCCCCAAAATAATACTGGAAGGAATACCATATTGTCGCATATTGCTTTTGGCAACTTCTTTATAGGTTGAGATATAATCTAATACCATTGCCGTGGTTACTTTAACACGCGTAGTTGCCTCTAGTATTTCAGTTTTTGAATAGACCGTTTGATTTTTTGTTGATTTGCCGGTCTCTTTAGCCGATTCGTAGTTTTCTTCAATAGATTTCTTTTCTACCGACGTTGCAGCAGTACTGGCCTTTTTTGCAACAACCACAGGTTGCGTTACTGGTTTTTTATTAGAAGAAGTAACGGCAGTGCGCTTCCCAATAGGTTTTTTACTAGGGGTTGTTGTAACTTTTGAAGTAGGCTTTTTATAAACTGGTTTCGATGTTCTAACCACTGACTGTGAAGTCGAACATCCGACAAGTATTATAACAAAAAGAAAAAAGAAAATCTTTTTAAACATCTTTTAGTAATGTAGGTGAATTTTGTTTTTGCAATTTCATATTCATGCCATCAATTCCTTGAAGTCCTCCCGTGTGAATCATTAATATTCTTGACTTTTCTGGAAAATAGTTCTTACGAATCATATCTATAACGCCAAAAACCATTTTTCCAGTATAAATTGGATCTAACGGAATGCCAGTTTCTATGAAAAAACGGTTGATAAAATCTACTAATTCATTGGAAATCTTTGAATATCCGCCAAAATTATAATCTCCAATTAATTCCCATCGATCATTCGTGGCAAATTTACGAATTTCTTCTGTTAAAAAATCGCCTTTAAGCGCGGGAAATCCAAGAATTTTTTGATGTGGTTGCGCACTATTAATTATACCCGAAATTGTACCGCCAGTTCCCACACAACAACAAATAAAATCAAATTTGCTATCCTCTTCTGTTAATATTTCTTGACAACCCAAAACGGCAAGTGTATTGGTTCCTCCTTCAGGAATCGAGTAAAAACGACCCCATTTTGCAGTCAATTTTTCTATAAAATCAACATCTAACTTTTTCCGATAATCCTCTCGCGAAACAAAATCGAATTGCATTCCACAATCGTGAGCAAATTGTAAGGTTGGATTATCTGCAAATCCTTTCTCCAATTCATTTCCTCGAATGATTCCTATAGTCTTAAATCCTTGCTCTTTTCCAGCAAAAGCAACAGCTGCAATGTGATTGGAGTAGGCTCCTCCAAATGTCAATAAAGTATGTTGGTTTTCTGCTTTTGCTTGAAGTAAGTTGTACTTTAATTTTCGAAATTTGTTTCCGGAAACGATAGGATGTATCAAATCTTCCCTTTTGATTTCTAGGGTAATATTTGAAAAAGAAATAGGTATTGGTTGATTGAAAGTATTCAAAACACTAAAAGTAAGTTGCAACTATTCACAAAAAAAGCAGCCTGAAAAGACTGCTTGAATTGATGTTTTATTTCATTATTGTCCGTTATAAACAGTAATTTTTTTGTTATATACTCGATTGTCTGAAGTAGTTAATTTTACGATGTAAATCGCATCGCTATAGCTCGAGGTTGGATATTGATACTTATCTTTAGCACCAACGTTTTCGATATTTGAAATTAATTTACCAGCCATGTCGAATAATTGAATCGATTTAATCGACGTCATACTTGGATTCATAACTGTAAAAGATTTTATCGTATTGTTTTGAAACACTGCTAAATCGTCTGTTGAAAAATTTGTATTGTTTAAAAACGAATTGACAAATGTTAACTCATATTGCGTATTGTTGACACCTGCAGGCAAAGAAATTTCATAGTCGCTATTGGTAATCTCAAAATATAAATCGGAAATCTTATCATGAACATAAACATGCTCGGCACCTGCGAAATTCAAAATCTCACCTACTCTCATTCGAAATGTAGCAGGCACTGGATTTTTGAATCCAATTGGAATCCTTTTATTGATATCAAATTCAACAACATCGATAATATACTCCTGGTTATCAATCACAAAATACACATCCATATCAGCGGTTAAATCAGGTGACTTAGCGTCCATTGCAAAATCGACACCATCTGTCGCACCTTCTTGAAACACCAAAGCAGACTGTCTCACCGCCAAATTGTTCATCAACGTATTAATTCTGATTTGCGGCGCTGGTTGCGTACTCACAGTGGTATAATCAAATCCTGAAACAGAAGGGATTTCCGGTAAAAAATCACCTTCCTCTGACAATCTGTTTTTGATCCCAGTATCTTCATTGGCATTTCTTTCAAATTGAGAAAAATTGGCAGCACCTTCTTTTACATAAACACGGTAACTATTTTGCATAGTTACTGACCCTGTGACA
This sequence comes from Sphingobacterium thalpophilum, assembly GCA_943325255.2. Taxonomy (GTDB): domain Bacteria; phylum Bacteroidota; class Bacteroidia; order Flavobacteriales; family Flavobacteriaceae; genus Flavobacterium. Next base: position 3,358 of record CALPOS020000136.1, on the reverse strand, counting down.
CCACCTTCAAGCATAAAACCTTGTCCAATTGGACAGAAACGTCTTTCATAATTACTTCCTAAACTAACGGACCCCAATTGTGTTCCTGCACCATCGTAGGCATAAAATACCGCAGGAACATAAGTTCCCATCGGACCAGCTGCTGAATAAGTGCCGTAGCCACCCTGGTAAGCCGCAATAAAATGTGAATTAACCGTCTTATCTTGTTCCCAGAAATACGCACTACCTGTCGAGTTGGTGGCGCCAAGTAAAAAAGCTCTTAAATCAATTGCCGAAGGATAAGGATTACCTGTTAAGGTTCTCATCCCGGTCGCTAAATTAATTGTAATATTCCCATCATTTGGCCGTCCTCTAAAATCATATCGCTGTTTGCTTCCCGGGTTATTTGTTACTCCAGCGTCTGTAAAAGTAGCGTCTGTACCTGCTGTTCCTTTCATTGTAAATCCTTCACCCGGATTTAATGTTGAAGCTGAATAAACACCAAACCATTGTGAATATAGCGAAGAAGATAAATATTTAAAAATCCAACCTTGAGAGATACCTAAAGGATTCGCAACCCCATTATTAGTGCTCATTGACAACATTGTCGCTGGTGTACTTGCTAATGCGGATGTTGGTTGGTTTAACATGGTAATTCCAAAAGTCTCATTCCCTGAAGCAGTTATCGAATTCCCAACTGGAGAACACCAATAATTGTAAGCAAAATTGTTTACCGTTCCTTCTTGAAAAACTGATAATTTACCTGCTCCTGAATTGGCAGAACTGCCTGTTTTTGCTTGCAATAATTGCGATTCATTTCGGAGGTATAAATTACCACTATTTTGAATATTTACATCTTGCTGAACGTAAAGGTATCTGTCGGCAACATATACATAATTATTACTCACGTACAATTGAGCAAAACTACTTTCAATGATACATAATAATATAACAACGGTTAAAACAAATATCTTCTTCATTTTCTTTAATTTAGAGGATAAAAGTAAAAATAATAATTAACAAATAATCCGTTTGACTCAAAAAAAAATCAAAATGCAACGCTCGTCGAGAAAAAACGCTACTTATCGATTACAACACCTACTTGCATTGAATATCAAATAGTTATTTTTAGGTTTGCATTCCTAAAAATTAAAAGCTATAAAGAAAATTACTTTAAATTTCTATACGATTGTATGCATTACTATGGTCAACATGGTACACGCACAAATCGGAATTGGAACTACCTCTCCAAACGGATCTCTGGAGGTGACGTCAACTAACGATGGCTTACTAATTCCTAGAGTAGCTTTATCAGCGACCAATGTGGCTACCGTAATTACTCCAACAACATCCGAATTGGTCTATAATACCTTTACATCAGCACTAGGACCCAATCAAGTGTCTCCTGGTTATTACTATTGGAACGGAGCAGCATGGATAAAACTAGCAACTGGTAATACTAACAACGATTGGTCAGTAACAGGAAATTCAGGAACTGTTGCTGGAACTAATTTTATAGGTACAACCGATGCTATTGATTTTAGAATAAAAACTGGCGGTGCCGATCGTTGGAATTTTTCAAATGCAAATAGCGGACAATTACAATCCTATTCATTAGGAACAGCTGCTTTACCCTCTTATTCTTTTCAATCGGATCAAAATACAGGGTTATTTAGTTCAGCAGCCGATTTCTTAAATTTTTCAACCGCAGGAACACAAAGAATGACTATTGGAAGCACAGGAAATGTAGGTATTAATATTCCTCCATCTTTATACAAGTTAGATGTAAATAGTGTGGCTGGCGATGCTATTTTTGGGCATTCTACAAATGTTGGCGGTGTTTTAGGTTTTGAAACTAATTTTACAGTTGGAACAGCAGGGCCTATTCTAGGCGCAGGGGTATATGCAAGTAATCCTTCAGCTGGGTACACCAGTTCTTTTGCTCAATCAACTGGAGCAGCTACTGTTGCCGCTAATATTAATTTTTCTAATGTATGGATTGCAAATTATAATTTAGTTGATAACGCATCAGCAACATTTAACCCTCCAGGTTCTTATAGTCAATTAAATGTAACAAATGCAACTTTGGGTGGAGATCAGATTGCTGTAAGAGGATATAGCAATAGAGGAACAACTGCTGGAAACCCCGGATTTACAATTGGAGTTGAAGGATTAGCAGATACCCAAACTCAAGATGCAGTTGGAGTTCAAGGACTAGCATATACAAATTCTGCAACTAGAAGTGGCGGATATTTTGAATCATACAATTACGGCGGAACATCTCAGTCATTTGCTTGGGTTGCTACATCTGTCGGTGGTATAAATAGAAAAATAACAGGAACAGCTGCAGTAAGCGAAATAGTTCCAACAGAAAAACATGGTCGTATCACCTTAACTTGTCCAGAATCACCTGAGTATTGGTATCAAGATTATGGAACAGTTGAAATGGTAAATGGAAAAGCTACCATTCAATTGGATGAGATTTTAGCAGATATTATTGTGGTTGATGACGAAAATCCAATACGTGTAAATTGCACTCCTGTCGGAATGCCCTATTTTAACGGTATTACCATAATGTCGCAAACAAAAAATTCAGTAGAAATACTAGAATTTAATGGAGGGAAACATTCAGGAAAACTACAATATCAATTAGTTGTAAGACCAAAAACCGGTTATGGTGAAGGACGATTCCCTCAAGCACCTGGACCAGCATATCTAAAAGCTGATAAAGAACCTTTAACAGCAAAAGCCAAAAACCAACCTTCAGATGGTAGAAAAATATTCTATTGGCCAGCCGATCATGAAGTGTACAAATATAATCCTGAAGATAATAGTGCAATTGGTGATGTAATCCATGCTGGACCCAATGCTGGGAAAATTAAACTTGGAAATGGCAAGTATGGTACTGGACTTCCACTAGAAAAACCTAAAAAAAAATAATTAAGACTTTAAATACTTCAAAAACCTCCAAAACGACCTTGACTTCAAATACTCAAGGTCGTTTTCGTTTTGATACGCCTCTCGCTCAAACACAACATTTCGATAAGCCACATCTTTATCGCGATAGCGAATCAATTTCACCATGTAATCCAATCCATAAAGCACAAAAAAAGGCAACACCAACAACTCCAATTGCTGCCGTAAATGAATGCGCTCGTGATTCATCAGTACCAAATAATCTTGCGCATTCCGATCTCGTACCACGACAAAAGGAAACACCGTAATCCCACGAAATCCCTTCGGTATTAAATATTTGCTAACGATCAAAATCATTCCTCTTAAATTTCTAAATTTCTTCTTTATTTTTTATTTTGCCTAAGGAAGAAGCGACCTCAGAATAATTATTTATTTTTGAAGAATAAATAATTTCCCTTCGGGG
>CALPOS020000135.1 GCA_943325255.2 Sphingobacterium thalpophilum | reverse complement strand
GCTCGTGACTTAAGCTACACAGAATATATGAAAATGAAGAGTTTTCCATTATTCAATCTTGGCGCTTACAAAGGTGGCATCATCACAGAACAAAAAACGGTTCGTGAACATCCGATTGGTAAAATTGCCGAGAGAACAATCGGTTACGAAAGAGTTACTCCAAGCGGAGAGAAGGACGGTAAAGGCATCGAATGGGCTTTTAGACAATATCTCAACGGAAAAGACGGCAAAATTCTAAAGCAAAAAATTGCCAAAGGTCAATGGAAACCAATTCGCGATGTCAATGAAGTAGATCCTCAAGACGGTTACGACGTGATATCAACCATCGATGTTTATATTCAAGATATTGCCCACCATGCTTTGCTCAAACAACTTCGTGCCTTTAACGCAGATCACGGTTGTGTGGTGGTGATGGAAACAAAAACTGGCAAAATCAAAGCCATTTCTAATCTTGGGAAAAATCCACAAAGCGCCAACAAATCGGCAGACAGTACTTACTTTGAAACTACCAATTACGCAATTGCCGAATCTCATGAACCAGGCTCCACTTATAAATTGGCGGATTTGATGACTTTGTTAGAGGATAAGAAAGTCGATACCAGCGCAGTCTTCGATAGCCAAGGCGGAACTATTATGTATTCGGGAAAGAAAGTGCGGGATTCGCATGAAGGTGGATATGGAAAAATTTCACTGGCAAGAGGATTTGAAGTTTCTTCAAATACGGTTATGGTGCAAGCGGTCTACAATAATTACAAAAATGACCCAGCTCAATTTGTCAATCATCTCAATTCCTACGGATTAAATAAACCGCTTGGTCTTCCAATCAAAGGTGAGGGAATCCCATACATTCCGCAACCTGGAGATAAAAACTGGAGCGCAATTTCTTTGCCATGGATGGCATTTGGATATGGTGTTTCTATCACTCCTCTTCAAACACTGACTTATTACAATGCTGTCGCCAACAACGGTGTGATGGTTAAACCTCAGTTTGTTTCTGAAATAAAAGAATGGAACAAAACCATCAAAAAATTTAACACCGAAGTAATCAATTCAAGCGTATGCTCGAACGAAACCTTACTTAAAGTGAGAGCCGTTTTGCAAAATGTAGTTAAGAAAGGAACGGGATCTAAACTCTATTCCAAAGATTTCTCCATGGCTGGAAAAACAGGTACCGCGCAGGCGAATTATGCGAAAAACGGCGGTGTTGAAAAGCACTACATCTCTTCATTTGTCGGTTACTTTCCGGCAGAATCTCCCAAATATTCGTGTATCGTGGTGGTTCACGAACCGAATACTTCAAACAATAATTATTACGGAGCGGATGTAGCAGGTCCAGTTTTCAAAAGAATCGCACAAAAAATATTTACGGATGTGCCTTCTACCAACGAAATCAAAAATTTGAATAAAAAGAGCACAAAGCAAGAAGAGAATTACTCAGCTTATTATACAAAAGCACAAAAAAAACAAAGTTTTATACCAAATGTGAGAGGAATGTCTGGGATGGATGCAATTGCATTGCTTGGAAATTTAGGGTTAAATATAAAAGTTAAGGGTACTGGAAAAGTTAAATCTCAGTCAATCCAGCCCGGACAACCTTTCAATAAAAAAACAACCATAATACTCGAATTATCGTGATTGTCTTAAAAGAAATAGTATACAAAGTAAGCATTGAAGCGGTAAAAGGTTCTACAGATATTGCCGTTAATGCCATTGACTTTGATTCAAGAAAAATTGGATCAAACGATTTGTTTATTGCTATTCGGGGCACGCAATCTAATGGTCACGATTTTATTCAAAAAGCCATTCAGCAAGGAGCAATAGCAATAGTTTGCGACACTTTTCCAACTGAAATTGTAGATGGAATCACCTATATTCAAGTAAAAGACACCAACAAAGCACTCGCATTTATTGCGGCCAATTTCTACGGAAATCCTTCGCATTCATTGAAATTAGTCGGCATTACAGGGACTAATGGAAAAACAACCATTGCGTCATTATTATACCAATTGTTTCAAAAAGCTGGACATAAAGTAGGTTTGCTTTCTACTGTAAAAATCATGGTAGCTGACACCGAATATAAAGCGACTCATACCACTCCAGATTCGATTAGCATCAACAAATATTTGAGAGAAATGGTTGACAGCGACGTGACTCATTGTTTTATGGAAGTGAGTTCACATGGCATTCACCAACAACGGACAGAAGCATTACAATTTGAAGGCGGTGTTTTCACGAACTTATCACACGATCACCTCGATTACCACCCGACTTTCGCGGAATACCGTGATGTGAAGAAGTCGTTTTTTGATCACCTTCCTAAATCTGCTTTTTCTTTAGTGAACATTGATGACAAGAACGGAATTGTAATGATGCAAAATACCGTATCACGAAAATTGACTTACGCACTAAAATCGTATGCAAATTACAAAGCACAGATATTAGAAAGTCAAATGTCCGGCTTGTTGATGAAAATAAATGAAAATGAAGTATGGGTAAGACTAATCGGAACTTTCAATGCTTATAATTTACTCGCCATTTATGGAACGGCAGTTGAATTAGGTCTTGATTCCTTTGAAGTGCTGCGACTGCTGTCTGAATTGGAAAGTGTTTCAGGACGTTTTCAATATATCGTATCCAACGAAAAAATTACTGCTATTGTAGATTATGCACATACGCCCGATGCACTCGAAAATGTACTAAAAACCATCAACGATATCCGAACCAAAAATGAGCAACTGATTACCATTGTGGGTTGCGGCGGCGACAGAGATAAAACCAAACGTCCGATCATGGCTAATATCGCAACGACATTAAGCGACAAAGTCATCATCACCTCGGATAATCCACGGACAGAAAATCCGGAGACAATTGTCGCTGAAATGGAAAAAGGAGTGGAGCCACAAAATTTCAAAAAAGCGGTTTCCATTACCGATAGAAAACAGGCTATCAAAACGGCTTGTCAATTAGCACAACCAAACGATATCATTCTGATAGCTGGAAAAGGACACGAAACATATCAAGAAATTAATGGCGTTCGCTACGATTTTGACGATATGCAAATTGTAAAGGAACTATTAACCCAACTAGGGAAATAAACAAAAACAAAATCCCAAGTCCCAATGGTTGGAATTTGGAATTTAAATATTGGAATTTATGTTATACTACTTATTTGAATACCTCGACAAAACACTCAATATTCCAGGAACTGGTGTATTTCAATATATCACTTTTCGTTCAGCTCTAGCGGTCATTCTATCATTGATGATTTCAACGATTTATGGAAAGCGAATTATTACTTTTCTTAGAAATCAACAGGTGGGTGAAACGGTACGTGAATTGGGCCTAGCTGGTCAAAATGAAAAAGCGGGAACACCAACCATGGGCGGACTGATTATAATTATTGCAACATTAATTCCAGTATTCCTTTTTACAAAATTGAATAACATCTATATCATTCTGCTTATAGTTACCACCTTATGGATGGGAACTATCGGATTTGTCGACGATTACATCAAAATCTTCAAAAAAGATAAACAAGGTCTCAAAGGCATTTTTAAAGTTATTGGTCAAGTTGGATTGGGGTTGATCGTAGGTTCTGTTTTGTATTTGCACCCCGGTGTAACACTCAGAAACGAGCACAATAAAACCATTACAATCAACCAAAAGGAAAATGTGATTGCTCCAATGGCAGCCGAAGAAAAATCGACTGCGACAACCATCCCGTTTTTCAAAAACAATGAGTTTGATTATGCAGAACTATTAGCATGGACAGGTGAAGGCTACGAAAATTGGGCTTGGTTGGTTTTTATTCCAATCGTCATTTTCATCATTACTGCGGTGTCTAACGGAGCCAATCTCACCGACGGAATCGACGGACTTGCAGCAGGAACTTCCGCCATATCCGTAGTCGCTTTAGGGATTTTCACGTTTGTTTCAGGTAACATCATTTTCTCGAGCTATCTAAATATTATGTATATCCCAAACTCTGGAGAAATGACGGTTTTTATCGCCTCTTTCGTCGGGGCATTAATCGGTTTTCTTTGGTATAATTCCTATCCCGCATCTGTTTTTATGGGCGATACAGGAAGCTTAACCATTGGTGGAATCATAGCTGTTTTGGCTATTTCAGTGCGCAAAGAACTTTTAATTCCATTGTTATGTGGAATTTTCCTGGTCGAGAATTTCTCAGTGGTGCTGCAAGTCAGCTATTTCAAATATACAAAGAAGAGATTTGGCGAAGGAAGACGAATTTTCCTCATGTCGCCTTTACATCATCACTATCAAAAGAAAGGCTATCACGAAAGTAAAATTGTAACAAGGTTTTGGATTGTGGGAATTATACTCGCCATTCTATCCATAGTGACATTAAAATTAAGATAAATGCAACGATTGGTCGTGCTCGGTGGAGGAGAAAGTGGAGTAGGGACAGCCATACTCGGAAAGAAACAAGGATACGAGGTTTTCGTGTCTGATTTCGGAAAAATAAAACAAAATTACAAAGACGTTCTTATCAATAATGACATCGAATGGGAAGAAGAAACCCATACCGAAACGAAGATTCTAAATGCCGATGTGGTGATGAAAAGCCCCGGAATTCCAGACAAGTCTCCAATCGTTAAAAAGCTGCATGAAAAGCAAATCCCCGTAATCTCTGAAATAGAATTTGCGGCGCCTTTCACCAAAGCAATCACCATCGGAATCACCGGAAGTAATGGGAAAACAACGACCACGATGCTCACGTATCATCTACTGAAAGCAGGTGGTCTCAATGTAGGACTTGGCGGAAACATCGGAAAGAGCTTTGCGTGGCAAGTGGCGGAAAACAACTATGATTATTATGTTCTCGAATTAAGTAGTTTCCAATTAGACGGAATCATCAACTATAAGCCACATATCGCCATACTCGCCAATATCAGTCCGGATCATTTAGATCGATATGAATATAAATACGAAAATTATATCGCTTCGAAATTTAGAATTACAATGAATCAAACCGCAGATGATTATTTCATCTACGACGCCGATGACGAAGCCATCGGAAACTGGTTAAAACAAAACAAAACGAATGCTCAATTAATTCCTTTTTCAATCACCAAAACGTTTCAAAAAGGAGCCTATCTAAAAGACAATAAAATGGAAGTAATTATCAACGAAGAAGAATTTATCATGGAGACCGAATATATTGCGCTCGAAGGAAAGCACAATATGAAAAACGCGATGGCCGCAACCTCCGTCGCCCAATTGATGAAGATTCGCAAAGAAACCATTAGAGAAAGTCTATCTAATTTTCAAGGCGTAGAACACCGTCTAGAGAAAGTGCTAAAAATTCAAAATGTGCAATACATCAACGACTCTAAAGCCACCAATGTCAATGCGACATTCTTTGCCCTTGACAGTATGACCGGACCAACCGTTTGGATTGTCGGTGGTGTCGATAAAGGAAACGATTATTCCGAATTGATGTCGCTCGTGCACGAAAAAGTAAAAGCAATTGTCTGCCTGGGTGTCGACAACAAGAAAATAATTGATGCATTCGGAAACGTAGTCGACGTGATGATCGAGGTCGATTCGATGAACGATGCGGTTAAAATGGCGCAACGTCTTGCCGAAAAAGGCGATACGGTTTTGTTATCTCCGGCTTGCGCGAGTTTCGATTTGTTCGAAAACTATGAAGATAGAGGCAATCAGTTTAAATACGCCGTAAAGAATCTTTAGTCCAGAGCACAGGCGAAGGATTAGAAGCCGGGAACCTGCTTTCGCCTTTATCTCTCCACTGCGTTGCGAGGATATCGGCTCTATCAGGGCTAGGGTTCGTAAAGAAAGGAAGAATTTGCTTTTTAATTCGTAATTCATAATTCAATGTTGCAACTCATCAAAAACCTAAAAGGAGACAAAGTAATCTGGACATTCGTGGCCTTATTAGCGTTGTTTTCGTTTATGCCAGTTTTTAGTGCCAGTAGCAATTTGGCTTATATGGGTCACGGTACCGGAAATACTTTGGGCTATCTAGTAAAACATTTCGCCCACATT
>CALPOS020000134.1 GCA_943325255.2 Sphingobacterium thalpophilum | reverse complement strand
TTACCGTATTATGTTCTCTCGCCCTCCATTGATCAACTTGAATGAGATAAGAATTGTTTACATCAATTTCAATTTCATCAATATGTTTCTTTACTTCTTCTCGGATATTAAAATTGATGTGCGCATTTACGTTATGAAAGATAATCTGATAAACTGCAATAAAAACAATCGAAATTAATAAAGCGGTGCTTAGAATATAATTAAACGCTATTCGGTTTTTATACGATAATGAAACCATTGTAATTAGTTTAATTCATTAGCCATATAACCAACCCCGCGAATGGTTCGAATCAAATCTTGGTCTTTTCCCAAACTGAGTTTTTTTCGAATGGCATTCATAAAAACGTCAATAACGCCAGTGTCATAATCAAAATGAATGTCCCAAACATCTTCTATGATTTGATTACGCGTACACACTGTTCCTTTATTTTTTAATAAATACGACAATAACTCAAACTCTCTCTGGGTAAACACCACCTCGACATCATCTAGAAAAACTTGGTATTTTGACGTGATAATTTTAATCGGTCCCAAAAATAACTCATCGCTTTCTTTATTGTCTCTGAAATGAATTTTAATCCGCTCTACCAACTCGTCGAAGGAAAATGGTTTTTTCATATAATCATTCGCTCCCGCTTTCAAACCTTCTATTGTTTCCTGCACGGTATCCTTCGCTGTGAGAAAAATAATTGGAACTTTGACGTCGGACTTTCTAATTGACTTGCAGACTTCTATTCCCGTCATCTTTGGCAAAATCCAATCGAGAAGTATGAGATCAATCTTCTGACTTTGGGAAATCTCGTAGCCTCTTTTCCCATCATTTGCCACCAAAATTTCATAGCCTTCTTCTTCTAAACCTTGCTTTAGAAAATTGGCGATTCCGTGTTCGTCTTCAACAATGAGAATTTTCATGATTTATTGCATTACGAATTTTAAACCAAAGGAAACAATATTTGCTTTCAATCCATCACTTCTGCTGTAATGATTATACCTAAAGTCGATATTCTTCAATCCAAATTTCCAGATTTTAGAACTAGTAAAAATATCGACGTAATTTACTCCAAATCCATATTGTTGGGCATCAAAAGACGATAAATCATAATCAGATGTATAAAATTCTTCGGTTGATATATGGCCTTCATACGGCGCAAAATAATCGGATTCCGTTTGAACATAATAGCGATACATCGGGAAAAAAGTAAAACGATCTGTCAACTTAATCGGCAACTCAAAATTGGCAGTATGAGCTTGAATTCCCCAATTGTCTGAATAGTAACGATAATAGGATCGTACTACGAATCTCTCATTGAAATAATAATTCAAACGCGCGCCGATTGGCAACTTAAATCGAGAATCTGGCAAACGTTCGATATCATCCGCCAATTGAAATTCATTGATATACGAATTGGCTACATCCGCAAAATAAATTCTTTGATAGGGTGTCGATAGCAAGCCCTGTTGCTTCAAGACATCGACAAACAATGAAAATTGCATCTTTTTATTGACAACTTGCGATAAACTTGCAGAAACAGCAAACGAATTTCTTTTCTTATTGTCATGAAATTTAAACAATGATGGATTGTAATTGGCATTTCCTAAAATAGTAAATCGATTGAAAATTCCGCCATCTAGATCATTTCCGTTTGACGCAAAATCTTGTAATTCTTTGGGATAAATCGGTTGCCAGGTATCGAGATACGCATTGGCAGAAATATTAATCTCGGTATTTTTATCATTAAATAATCGTGTATAACCACCTCCAAAACCCATAGAAGAATAATCGTATTCCGCAGAGCCAGAAATGTGAAAATTCCAAATTGTATTTCGATCATCGGAACTATGGCTGTAATTGACCACAACGGCCACCAGTTGATCCATCGCAGAAGCTCCAGAACTCGCTTGCCATGGACTCGGATTATTGCTATCAAAAGGATTAATATTACCTGATGATGCTGATGAATAAGCCGAAACGCCAGCATCTACGGTAAGTATCGAATCATCATTCATTGGCATAGTTACAACTATGGTTGGCGTGATGTCGGTCAAATCTTCCATTCCACTTCCTCCTGAAACCGCAGAGTGAATACCATCTTGTTTGTAGTAGCTCATCAAAAAATCGACTTCTGTGCTTTCTAAAACTCTTTTCTTAAAAGTCACTTCAGTACTGTCTGCTACTTGTGCAACTGCCGAAAGACCTATCAGTAATATTAATATTGAAAATATTTTTTTCATGTCCTGAAATAATTAATTACAGCCGCATCCGCCGCCAGTTTTTCCACCATTTGCCCCTGCAGCCGCTTCACGATAGACTTGAAAATTGGTTTCAAATCGCTCTGTAGATCGCGCAGATAATTTCATATCAGGATCGTTTATTTTCTCCTTTTCATATTCTTTCACTGAGGAACAGGAAAAAATCATGAAACTGGCAAATAGAACCATTACTATATTTTTCATTTTTGATATTTTTTGATGTCAATATTATTTGAAGCATGAACTTTTCCTTGATCATCCACAATGATGCAACCAATTCCTTTTAACTGATTGACCAAATTAAGGCCAACATCCACGCCCAGTACAAATACTCCTGTCGCTAATGCATCTGCTACTTCGGTTTGTTTGGCAAAAACAGAAACGCTAACGACACCAGAAGCTGGATATCCTGTGCGTGGATCGATGATGTGCGAATATCGTTTTCCGTTGAAAGTAACATATTTCTCGTAATTACCGGAAGTTTCTACAGCACTATCCTCTAGTGGGAAGGTAGCAAAAACTTTGTACTTATTGACTGGATTGATAATACCAACGGTCCACAATTCTCCATTCGGCTGCTTTCCCCATGCTTTAATATCACCAGAAACATTAATCAAGCCTGATTGGCAACCTTTACTCACCAGTAATTCATTAACCTTGTCCGCAATATAACCTTGTCCAATACCACCAAGTCCCAATTTCATTCCAGCTTCTTTTAAAAAAATCGTGCGTTCCTGGGCATCCAAAATGATTTTTTTGTAGCCAATTTTTGCGACTGATTTTTTGATCGCCTCGTCTGTTGGCATGGCTTTCATACTACCATCAAATTTCCAAATCCGATCCATCGATGCATACGAAATATCAAAAGCACCACTTGTAATTTCTGAAATCTTGATGGCTCTTTCTACTAAATCGTATAATTCTGGCGTTACTTTTACAGGACGAATTCCAGCATTTCGATTGATTTCTGAGATCAGCGTCGTTGGAATCCAATCAGAAATTAAATTTTCGATACGTTTCACTTCAGCAATTCCATCATCGATGAGAGTATTGGCTTGAATTGTATCTTTGGCGACAACCGTCAATTCAAATGGGCTACTTAACAAAAACAACTTACGTTTGTGCGTGATTTGACTCTGAGCCAGTAAAGGCATGACAATAAATATGGCAATTAAAATCTTTCGCATAATCTATTTTTCAAAAGAATGCAGCAATGTAATATAATCGGCTGCCGACACATTCTTAAAACCTGTCATTCCAATTACTTTTCCTGACTTATCCAACAACACAACCAGCGGAAAACTACCATTTTTATTATACTTTTCGGCTAGTTTTTTATTTGCTTCTGTTAATTCAGGGGCCAATTGATTGGCTTTTTTCTTTGGAAAATCTGCTTTATACGTAACCCAATTTTTCTCCGCTTCTTTTTTAAACTCTTCGGATTGCCAAACCACTTTGTCCAGTTTGATGCAGGGCGCACACCAATCAGATCCAGAAAAAACCAGAACAATATTCTTATTTTCTTTGGCAGCAGTAGCTTTTGCATCTTCAAAATTGGCCTTCCAATTCTGAGAATAAACAGAAGCAACGACAAGTAACATCAATGTAAGCAGACCTTTTTTCATAAATTATAATTTTAATCTTAACAAGACAAATCTAGACCATTTCAATCAAAGGAAACGATCGTTAGTGACTATATTAATTCAATTTTAAGGAAATCTTAGGGGTATCTTAAACTAGTTAGAACAACATCTACCGAATTTTGTAGGAAACGCTATACGATGCTCCAAAAGAAATTCAGTCCTTACCTATATCTCGCCTTTTTTTACCTCGCAATCAACCTATTTCTTAGGATAGTACTGCTTTTTCATCCAATCACCGATGCAAATTTTAGTGTCCTAGAAGTTATCAAAATTTTTCTGCTTGGCGGACTTTCCGACTTCTTCGTATTTGTACTTGCGAGTAGTTTTCTTTGGTTGTATTTGCTTTTTATTTCCAATTCAAAATACCATAGACCTTACGGTTACATTATATTAACAATATTGGTTGGACTTCTACTCTATCTCAAATTTGCAAATACAATTCTTAATGAATATGGTGGATCGCTGCCAGAAGTTGTTACTACTTTTATTGGCATCAAAACATTGCTTTTTGGTTTACTGCTATTTGTTCCAAAATATCGCAAGCAAATCCGATTTTGGCTGTTTTGCTTCGTAATTTTTCTATATAGTTTACTTATAATTCAAAATAGTATCAGCGAATATTTCTTTTGGAATGAATTCGGAGTTCGCTATAATTTTATTGCGGTTGACTATCTCATCTACACCAACGAAGTGATTGGAAATATTATGGAGTCGTATCCGGTAATTCCAATTTTTACCGGTTTGTTTCTGGTGACTGGAGCAATCACGTACTTGATTGTCAAAAAGAGTAAAGTGTATTTGGACGAACTACCAACGCTCAAAGAAAAAGGACAAATGACGATTTTGATAGTTGCTTTCAGTGCCTTGTCTTTAGTAATGATTCCATTTTTGGCAAACAAAGAAAATTCGCCGAATATTTTTGCAAATGAATTGCAGGCAAATGGAATTCATAAGTTTTATTTAGCATTCATGAACAATGAATTGGACTATTTCAAATTTTATAAAACCTTGCCTGATTCGGAAGCATATGCGATACTACAAAAACAAATTCCTGGAATAAAGAATGGTATTTTATCACGAAAAATAGAAAGTGATTCAGCAGAAGTGCACAAAAATGTCGTCTTGATTACTGTTGAAAGTTACAGCGCTGATTTCATGAACCATTACGGTAATAAAGAGCAACTGACACCATTTCTAGATAGCCTGGCAAACAAAAGCTTATTATTTGACAATCTATACGCCGTTGGAAATAGAACTGTTCGAGGACTAGAAGCGGTGACTTTATGCCTGCCTCCAACCGCTGGCGAAAGTGTCATCAAAAGAAAAGACAATAAGAACAAGTTTTCTACAGCTTCTGTATTCAAAAAGAAAGGCTATCAAGTAAAATTTCTTTATGGTGGAGATGCGTACTTCGATAATATGGAAGATTTCTTTTCTGGAAATGGATATGATATCGTTGACAAAAAATCATTGAGTCCAAAAGAAATAACTTTCTCAAATGTTTGGGGTGTTTGCGATGAAGACATGGCGAAAAAAGCGATTCAAGTCATGAATGCTGAAGCCAAAACGGGTAAGCCATTTTTCAATCATTGGATGACCGTCAGTAACCATCGGCCTTTTACGTATCCCGAGGGTCGCATTGATATTCCGGGAACGGCCAAATCACGCGCAGGTGGTGTGAAATATACTGATTTTGCTTTGCGACAGTTCTTCAAAATGGCGCAGAAACAATCCTGGTACAACAACACTGTTTTTGTTATCCTAGCAGACCATTGCGCTTCTAGTGCTGGAAAGTCCGAATTACCTTTGGACAAATATAGAATTCCAGCTTTGATCTTTAGCCCGAATCATCTAAAAGCGCAAAATTGCAACAAGCTCATGTCGCAAATTGATTTGATGCCAACGCTCTTTGGATTACTTCACTTTAATTACGAAAGTAAATTCTTTGGGCAAGACGTTTTAAAACCGGCATATCAGCCTCGTGCTTTTATAGCGACTTATCAAAATCTCGGATTAATTAAAGACAATGTTTTGACCGTTCTCTCTCCAAAACAAGAAGTGAAACAATTTCATTTAGAGGTGGTCAACAATCCACAATTAAGTCCTGATTTTCAATTGTATTATGATGAAAATAAGATGA
>CALPOS020000133.1 GCA_943325255.2 Sphingobacterium thalpophilum | reverse complement strand
AGAATACTATCCCAGCATACCAATTCCTTTAGACCATAAAGATCCGTATACGTTGTTGATTGCAGTTCTGCTTTCGGCTCAGTGCACCGATGTCCGCGTCAATAAGATCACGCCGTTGCTATTTGCGAAAGCGGACAATCCGTTTGATATGGTCAAAATGACTGTGGAAGAAATCAAAGAAATTGTTCGACCCTGTGGATTATCTCCAATGAAGTCAAAAGGCATTCACGGTTTGTCGCAAATCTTAATTGAAAAGCACGATGGTCAAGTGCCACAAAGCTTTGAAGCGTTGGAAGCTTTACCAGCGGTGGGACATAAAACGGCAAGTGTTGTGATGAGTCAGGCTTTTGGTGTGCCTGCTTTTCCGGTTGACACGCATATTCATCGGTTGATGTATCGATGGAATTTTACGAATGGCAAAAATGTGGTTCAAACTGAAAAAGATGCCAAGCGACTTTTCCCAAAAGAACTATGGAACGATTTGCATTTGCAGATTATTTGGTATGGTCGTGAATATTCTCCTGCTCGAGGTTTTGATTTGGAGAAAGACATTATCACCAAAACGATTGGGCGAAAAACTATTTTGAATGCATTGAAAAATAAGCGAACGCCAAAAAAATAGCAATTAGGCGAGCGCGTTTAAAAAAAATATCCCGATAAGTTTCGGGATATTTTCTTAATTAGCGATCATTTCAATGTTCATCTTTCCAATTTTTAAGTAGCTTAACGCTTTAGAGTAATTTAATAAAAAAGATACTGTTTCTTTTTTGGGTTTCATGGAAGGAGTTACCAATGATTTTCTAAAGTAAATTTTTGCCATATTGTAGTTATTGTGTTTGTTATATCTACAACGATGGATTCTCCAATATATTGTTAATTGGTCAAAATAATTTGATGCTTCTCGATCACTTTCCTTAGGTTCATTAAAGCATAACGCATTCTACCTAAGGCTGTATTGATACTAACACCTGTTAATTCTGAGATTTCTTTGAAACTTAGATCTTGATAAATCCGCATGACTAAAACTTCTTTTTGGTCATTTGGCAATTCTTCGATTAATCGCTTAAGGTCTTTTTCGACTTGTTCAGAAATCATCTGATTCTCTGCACTTAAGGAATGATCCGTCATGATCGAAAAAATTGAAAATTCCTCGGTTTCACGATACATTGGCATTTTTTTGTTTCTTCTAAAATGATCAATGATAAGATTATGGGCAATTCTCATTACCCATGGGAGAAATTTTCCTTCTTCATTATATGAATTGGACTTTAAGGTTTTTATTACTTTAATAAAAGTGTCTTGAAAAATATCGTCACTCAAATCTCGGTCTGAAATTTTAGAGTAAATAAAACCATATATTTTCGATTGGTGCCTATTGATTAACGTAGCCAAAGCGGTTTCGTCACCTGCCACATAATTTTTTACCAATAATGCATCTGGGATTTGTACACTTGCCATATATTACTTTTTAAATTAATTTGATAAAATGAGAACAATCTCTAAAAAGTAATTTTTAGTTATAGGCAAATGTTAAATTAGAATTAATACTAAGCCAAATATAGCACAATAAATATTTAGAAAGCAAACATTAGATTGAAATTTAACAGTTCTGATGCAATAAAAATTATATTATTACGACTTCACTTCGACTAAATTTCGCGATTAACTCTTTACTCTACATACTGAAAATCTGCCATAATCGTTGTTTCTGAATTTCCACCAACAAAAACTTTAAATTCGCCTTTCTCCGCTTCCCATTTTGAATTTGAAGTATAAAATTGGATTGTTTCTTCATTAATGATGAAATTGACTGTTTTTGTTTCAAATGGTTTTAGTTCGACCAAGTCGAAACCTTTTAGTTCTTTTACAGGACGAGCAAAACTACCAACTAAATCGCGAATATACCATTGAACTATTTCTTTTCCAGCGACTCTACTATTGTTCGTTATGTCGACTGAAACTGCGATTCTTTCACCATCTGAAAAAGTAGTTTTATCGAGTTTTAGATTAGAGTATTCAAATTTTGAATAACTTAATCCATAGCCGAATGGGTATAATGGTGTGTGCTTTTCGTCGATATAATGCGACCAAAAGACAACCCCTTTGTCCTTCTCTGGATCTGGTCGCCCCGTACTTTTATAATTATAATAGAGGGGCAACTGTCCAACATTTCTTGGAAAAGTCATTGGTAATTTACCACTCGGATTGTAATCGCCGTATAAGACTTGTGCAATCGCATGACCACTTTGAGTTCCTAATTGCCATGCCTCAACAATAGCGGGGAGATGCTCTGCGGCCCACGGAATTAGGAGAGGTCTTCCGTTATTTAAAACTAAAACAATATTTTTATTTACCTGATAAACTGCTTCTAACAATTCTTGTTGCACACCTGGCAAACCAATGTCGGTTCGGCTTCGCCCTTCTCCTGATTGATATCCGTTTTCTCCTAAAACCATAATAACTACATCAGCGCCTTTTGCTACTGCTAGTGCTTCGGGAAATCCAGACGTATCCGTTGTGTTGACAGCGACTTCCTTTGCAAAGCGCGTTTCTCCGGTAACTACCTCTGCCCCTTTTGCGTAAGTCAATAGATTGCCCATATATTTTTGCAATCCTTCTAAAACAGAAACGGCTGTATTGTCATCGGCTGCCAAACGCCAATTCCCTAAAGGGCTATTCTTATCAGATGCTAGCGCACCAATAACAGCAATTTTTTGACCTTCTTTCTTAAGGGGAAGCAAGTTGCGTTCATTCTTTAGTAACACGATTGATTTTCTAGCCATATCCAAGACTGCTTCTTGAAATGCTGATTTCCCGACAGTTGCCTTCTCATGAGCCTCGTCACAATATTTATAGGGATTATCAAATAAACCCAACTCAAATTTTACTTTCAAAATTCTTCTGACGGCATCATCAATCGTAGTTTCCTTTATCTTACCGTTCTTTACTAAATCAGCAAGGTGATTAATATAGATACTAGATTCCATATCCATATCAGACCCGGCATTGATTGCTATTTCTGCTGCTTGCAAGCTATCTTTCGCGAAACCATGAGTGACTAATTCTTTTATAGAACCCCAATCTGACACTACAAATCCCGGAAAACTCCACTGGTTTTTCAGAATCTCTCGTTGAAGAAATTTATTTCCCGTTGCTGGCACACCATTGAGTTGGTTGAAGGCGTTCATAAAACTTCGCACACCAGAATTGACCGCAGTTTTGAAAGGCGGGAAAATGATATTATACAGCGTTTCGTTACTAACATCAACCGTATTATATTCTTTTCCAGCTTCTGCAAATCCATAGCCAGCAAAGTGTTTGGCGCAAGCAATAATGTTTTTGTTTGATGAAAGATTTCCTTGAAAACCTTTGATTCGAGCGGCTGCAATCTTGCTTCCTAAAAAAGGATCTTCACCAGCACCTTCCATTACTCTTCCCCAACGCGCATCTCGGGTTACATCGATCATGGGTGCAAATGTCCAATTTATTCCCGCAGAAGCAGATTCTTCCGCTGCAATTTCTGCTGATTTTTGTATAGCTTGTAAATCCCAACTCGCCGCTTCAGCCAACGGAATAGGGCTAATCGTCTTGTACCCGTGAATTATATCATAGCCAAACAACAGCGGAATCCCCAAGCGAGTTTCTTCCACAGCAATTTTCTGCAGTTTGTAAATATTTTTGACTCCTTTGACGTTGAGCATTGCACCAACTAATCCCGCTTTAAGATTTTGGTATTTTTTCGCTGAACTTCCCTCTGTTGGGGCTGGACCAGTTACATCCCAGAAGCCGCTATATTGATTAAGCTGACCTATCTTTTCATCTAGCGTCATTTTTTCAAGCAGATCCTCCACCTTTTTGTCCCATTTTTTTTCTTGGGAAAACCCCATTAACGAAAAAAAAACAAATACGAGCGTGACAATTTTCATAATATCAATTGATGCTTTTACTTTGACGTAAAAAGTAATTAAATTGAGAAATAATAAGCCTTTAGTTAACTATTAATTTTTTCACACTTTTCTGCGTACCCGAATAAACAGTTAACAAATAAACCCCTTTTGACAAATTCGAGACATCGATGCTCTCCGTATCTGAAGTAGTATTTAAAACCAAATTACCAAGTAAATTGTATATCTCGACCTTCTCAATTTTTACATTAGAAGTGATGCTTAGCTTGTCATTCACTGGATTTTGAAAACTGAACGCTATCGACTCTACGTTTGATTGCACGCCAAGTGAACAGTCAAATCCGACCTCGTACGACAAAAATTTCGTTACTGCCAATCCGCCAGCGTATGCAAACTTTACTGCATAATTTATCGTTGAACCAATGGTCTGTCCGGTGATTGTCTGTGTAAAAATCTGTCCTGAAACATTTGTCATTTGCGTTTCTGAAAATGGCGATTGATTGCGTAAGAAAGCCACGAGTCCAATTCTCTCATCTAGCAGTTCAACAGTAACCTTAACATCTGTTCCAATAGTTTGGAAAGAATAATTATAACCCTCTGTAAAGGACCCTTCTTGCGCCTCAATATCATTTCCTGAACATCCCGGATCTATTGTAGTTGTTGCATTCAACACGATTGGATTATTTGCAAATTCGTTACCAGACATATCTGCTGCCGTAATGGTAAAAACATAATTGGTGTTCGGTGACAAGTTCGGTATTACAACCGATTTTTGATTGCTTGCAGGATTATACACTGTGAATGTTCCTCCAGGATAAGAAATGGTGTACGCAATTGTTCCTGAATTATCGTTAGCATTCAACAACAATTCTATTGAAGAACCCGTAACACTGCCGATTGAAGCAACGAAATTAGTTGGGGCTTCAGTATCCAGAGCAGTATTTTGATAGACACGAATGTAATCGATAATCATCGAAGCTTGATTAAAATTAGCTGGAATATCTCCTGCAAAACCACCCATCGCTACATTAAGCAAGAAAAATTGATCCGCATCAAAGGGCCAAGTACTTGCATTTTTTACTGCTGGATTGTAGGTATAAAAAACGACATCATCAATTAAAAAAGAAATTTGATTTGGCGACCAATTCATTGAGTACACATAGTAATTCTGAGAAATATCGCCCAATTGAGTTCCGCCTTTGTTTTGTGTATTTCCAAAAGAAGAGGGAGTATGAATGGCAGCACCTACATAATTAATGGGTTGATTGGAGAAAATCCCGTGTTCCATAATATCAAGTTCACCACACGCTGGCCAACTAGTCGTTCCAAAATTGGAATCAAAAAAACCACCATCCTCATTTACGTTTTTACCCAATAGCCACAAAGCAGGCCATGTTCCTTGGTTATTTGGCACTTTGGCTCTAATATCTACACGTCCGTAAGTAAAAGCAAACTTAGAGTTTAACCTTGCAGATGTATATTGTTTCGTAACACCTTGGTCCTGAAAAACCTCTTTTTTTGCAACGATGTTTAAATTCCCATTACTTACAAAGGAATTTGACAACAGATTGGTGTAATGCTGCACTTCATTGTTAAACCAGTTGCCACCTGCTGGGATTTGTGTTTGATGAAACCATTTGCTTTGATCTACCGGTCCGTTTGTATTGAACTCATCTGACCAAACTAAATTATTATAGATGACATCTACCTGCGCAAATGAACAATGACCAATAAAAAATAAGGCAATTAAAAATTGAAGTGTTGCGTGTTTTTTCATAATAGTTTTTTGCTTTTCTTGATATTTAACAAAGCATAGCCGTCCTAACGACCGATTAAATTTAAGTTACTTATTAATAGTGAATTCTTGACCTTTTCTAGCATCTAACTCTGCTTTTATTTCCCTGGCTTTTGATTCAGTCAAATCATAATTTCTCATGACCCACATGGCTATCAAAGTACCACAGATTGGAACACCAGAAAAGAACAATCTTAAGCCAGTAACGGCACCTTCTGGCTGTGTTGGCGCTCCTGCTTTAAAGGCAACTGCAGACATAATAACACCCGTTAACAATCCTGCTATAGCAAAACCAAACTTTACCATCCACCAATAAATAGCACCAAAAACGCCCTCTCTTCTTTTACCAGATTCTAATTCGTCCATATCGCACACATCTGCTGTCATTGACATCATTAGTGT
>CALPOS020000132.1 GCA_943325255.2 Sphingobacterium thalpophilum | reverse complement strand
CAACGCCACGGACAGAACATTTGCTGCATGGAAAACCACTTCCGGTGGAGACACCAACAGTTATTCCGGAATAGCAGTTCCATTTACCAATACGGCGACTGCCGATTTACATATTGTTGCGGGATGTACTGACATCGAATCTGGAGGAACACCAGTTGCTATTCTAGATGACTACGATGCTGCCGCAAGAAGTGTTACTACACCAGATATCGGAGCTGATGAATTCGCAGGTACCAGACCAGCAGATATTACATTGACACCAAATTCGCCGCTTTGCAACGGAAGCAGTTTGACCCTTAACGCATCAAGCACAGATTTGACGTATGTATACACTTGGAGTCCAGCAACGGGTTTAAGCGCAACCACTGGCGCATCAGTAATCGCAACGCCGGTAGTTACCACAACCTATACGGTAACAGGAACTTCCCCTACTTCTTGTATAAAAACAAAAGACGTTATTGTGACTGTCAATCCGCTGCCAGCCACGATTACGGTATCTCCAAATTCAGTAGCACTTTGCCCGAATACGATTCAGGCGTTTAGTGCTTCTCCAAACATAGGAACAGGAACTGCGGGTACTTTTGCAGGCGTACTATCCGTTGCTGCAAACACGCCGTACCGACAAGGAACAACTACAGAAGTTAAGATCCAGTACCTCATTACAAAAGCGGAATTACATGCCGCAGGAATTGCGGGCGGAAATTTTACTTCAATTGCTTTTAATGTGACTACAGCACAGCCTGCTCCCATGACCACTTACGATTTAAGAATGGCAAATACGACTGCAACTGTTTTAACTACAACATATTTAACACCGGCGTTTACCAACGTTTTTAGTGCAGCCAACTTAGTTCCAACTCTTGGTGTAAACACGCATACATTCAGTACGCCGTTTGCATGGGATGGTACTTCTAATGTAGTAGTAGAAATAAGACATACCGGTACAGCAGGTTTGGCTAGTACGGTGCAAGTAATAACACCAGCCGTGACCAGCACCATCTCTAGAACTGGCGGAGGAACTTTTGGAGCATTAACTGGCACGACCAATGGCAATAGACCTGTTATCACTTTCGGTTTCGAAAACCCAATCACCTGGTCACCAGTGACAGAATTATATACCGATGCAACAGCAACAACAGTGTATAATCCGCTTGTGCATTTAAACCAACCTACCATATACGCAAGATCTTCAATCGCCAGAGTTTATACTGCCACATTAACAACCGCTGGAACTGGTTGTACTCGAACGAGCATCGGAACCATCACCTTCGCAGGATCTACATGGAATGGAACAAGTTGGAGTCCGTCAGTACCCACTGGAAACTCGAGTTTAACATTCACCGGCAATTACACTTCATCAGGAAATTTATCTGGTTGCAGTTGCACCGTGACTGGCGGAGATGTGGTCTTTAACGGTCCAGACGCATTGATTCTAGATGATGGCTTAACCGTTACCGCGCCGGGAACCCTTAAGTTTAATAACAATGCGAGCTTAGTTCAAATAAATGACGCCGCAACCAATTCTGGGATTATCACGGTAGAAAGAATAACGCAACCGATGTATCGCTTTGACTATACTTATTGGGGCTCCCCACTAACATTGGCTTCCAATTTTACGCTGGGAGGTGTTGGCGGCTTATCTCCTGATACTTTGTCCGACAAATATTTCAGCTGGATTCCAACAGTGAGTAACGCCGGAGGTAATTGGGCATACGAAACCGCAGCCACCGTCATGGATCCGCTAAAAGGATATTGCGTTCGAGCTCCACAAACCTTTTCACCTATCGCAGGAACAACAACACCCTACACCGCCAACTTTGTCGGTACGCCAAATAACGGAATCATTTCAGCACCAATTTATCACGGAACATTAGCTCTAGCAGTTAACGATGATAAATACAATTTGTTAGGCAATCCGTATCCTTCAGCTCTTGATGCACAAGCATTTCTAACCGATCCTGCAAATGTGCCAGTCATAGACGGTACCATTTACTTCTGGACGCATAATTCACCTATCGGAACACTTGGTCAATATTCTAATCCATTTTACGGAAGTTTTGCACTTAACTACAATAGCAACGATTATGCGGCGTGGAATAGTCTTGGAGCTGTCGGTTCTAGAGGAATTATTGCCGGAACTGGAGGCGTAACACCAAATGGTTTTATTGCCTCGGGTCAAGGATTTTTCGCGAAAAGTAAAGGTACGGCAGCTACTGGAGCACCAGTTACATTTAAGAACTCGATGAGAGTCGCTGGCAGCAATAACGTGTTTTTTAGAAATAGTAACCACTCGGTCAATTCGCCACGAGAAAATACCACTGCAGAAAAAAGTCGTATTTGGTTAGATTTAATTAGCAGCAGCGGCAGTTTTAGCCAAATTCTGGTGGGTTATCTGCCAGGAGCAACTTTAGATTATGATCGCATGTATGACGGCGTTCCGATTGATGAATCAGGTATGTTGCTTTACTCTGTAATACCTGATCGCAAACTCATCATTCAAGGAAGACCAACGCCTTTTGAAGTAGAAGATCAAGTAGCTCTAGGATTTAAGTCTATAGTTCAGGATACCTATTCTATTGGTCTTGACGCAGTAGATGGCTTATTTGAGACGCAAGACATTTATATTGAAGACCGACAATTAAACATCATTCACGATTTGAAAGCAAGTCCATATACTTTCACCTCTGAAGCAGGAACCTTCAATGACCGATTTTTACTTCGTTATACAGATACTTCTTTAGATACCAGTGAATTTGACGCCAATCAAAACGTAACAGCATTTGTTTTCAACCATGAGTTACAAATAAAAAGCAGCCAGAACATCGTAGCTATCGAATTATTTGACATTTCAGGAAAACTGATTCAAAAATACAATCCTTCGGAAGTAACCAATGAACTCATCACTAGATTTGGATTTGCACAAGGCGTTTATCTTGCTAAAATCAAATTGGATAATGGTATTGAAGTAACAAAGAAAGTTATTCATTAAGATAGAAAAGAAAGCCACGAATGCACGAATTAAAAATATGAAATCGTTCATAGTGGTCAACGTAAAAAAATCCGTCTCTTAACACAAGACGGATTTCTTTTTTTAAGTGAATGAAGAAAGTCACTTAATAGAAAAATTTAACCGCAGATTCGCAGATTAATCTTATCTCCAAATCTGCGAATCTGCGGTAAAAAAACAGCAATAAAATCTTGATACTCTCGAGTAATTTATCCTTGCTAATCTGTTAAATCTGTGTTCACTTCCAACCATAAAAAAATCCGTCTCATAAACACGAGACGGATTTTCTAATTTAAAACTGTATTTGATTACTTTACCAAAGTCATTTCATCCACAATATGTTTCGCTCCTGAGAAATTCTCAATCACCCATAACACATAACGAATATCAACATTGATGGTTCTTTGTAATTTATCGTCGAATATCACATCTCCAGCCATCGCTTCAATGTTTCCGTCAAAAGCCAAACCGATTAATTCTCCTTTTCCATTCAAAACTGGTGAACCAGAATTTCCTCCCGTAATGTCATTGTCGGTCAAGAAGTTTACGTGCATCGACCCGTCTTTATCCGCGAATCTTCCGTAGTCTTTCTTGCTATTCATTTCTAATACACGTGTTGGCATATCGAATTCCTCATCGCCTTTTTTGTATTTTTTCACCATACCATCCATCGTAGTATAGTTATTAATTTTCGCATCATTACGCTTGTCTGCAGGCAATGAACGAACTTTTCCGTAAGTCAAACGCAAGGTTGAATTCGCATCTGGATATTTAATCGTTCCAATTTTTGATTCTCGCAAACCTTCCACCAACAAACGGAATCCAGCACCATAATCGTTTTGTGCTTTAGCTATCGCATCTGATTTCGAATTGATGTGTGTTACCATATCATTAGACAACGTATAAATCGGGTCATTGTCCAAAACCGATTGCATTGGATAATCCAAAAACGCTTTGATTTTATCTACAGAAGTTAAGATACTCATGTCGATTGCAGCACTGGCATATTTTGTAAAATCATTGTTATTTTCTTTACCAATTTTTTCCACCATTGGCGCTATTGCATAACCTGTCGCATTTGTCGCATACAATTTCAATTGTGCCGCCAATAAATCTTTTTCCGCTGGAATATAACACTCTTTAAACATTTCTTCAGCGCCAGCAATAATTCCTTCCGCCATATCTTTACGCTTAGCAGCATCTGCTTTTGCATAAGTATCTAATTGCTTTCCGATAGTTCTTCCAATCGTTCCAAAAGCAGTAGTTCTGAATAATTGTTGCAAGTAGTTATCATGACGCGCTTTTTCATTGGTCAAACTATAAAACTTATTGATATTCGTAATCACCGAACCGTATTTCGCTTTATTCTCAGACTTGTTCGCCCATTTATCAAATTTAGCTTCCTGAGTCGCTTTAGATTTTGCGGTTCCAAACTTGGTCAACGCATCAATCATTCCTTGACGGTTTTTCCAATAATTCGCAGTTCCAGCATATTTCGAAGCATACACCAAACGCAAAGCTGCACTTTGATCCATATATTTCTTCATATTGTCCATTCCGGTTTTAGCACCTTCTACCCAAGCTGGATAAGAAAACTTCACATTTTGCTCAATTCCACCCGCTGGCATCCAACGATTGGTTCTTCCAGGATAGCCTAAGATCATAGCGAAATCATTCTCTTTTACACCACCCAAATTAACAGGCAAATAGTGTTTTGGAGCCAATGGCACATTGTTTTCAGAATAGTCTGCTGGATTTCCGTCTTTGTCTGCATATACTCTAAACATCGAGAAATCGGCAGTGTGACGTGGCCATTCCCAGTTATCAGTATCACCTCCAAATTTTCCTAAACTTTCTGGTGGTGTTCCAACCAAACGAACATCTTTATAATCTTGGTATACGAAATAGTAGTACTCATTTCCTTGAAAAAACGAACGAACATTAACAGTATATTTTCCGCCTTCGTTGTTCTCTTTTTCAATTAACGCAATTTCTTGATTTACCGCTTTTTCACGTTCTGCTTCCGTCATTTTATCGTTTAGTTTCGCTAAAATTCTTTTAGAAACATCATCCATTCTTACGAAGAAACGAACAAATAAGCTCGATGGTTTCATCTCTGCTTTTCTGTTTGGCGCCCAATAACCATCTTTCAAATAGTTTTTCTCGGCAGAAGACAACTCAGCAATGGCATCATATCCACAGTGATGATTCGTCAACACCAAGCCATCTTTCGAAATCAATTCGGCTGTGCATCCGCCATTAAACTGTACAATCGCATCTTTCAAACTGTGGTTGTTAATGCTGTAAATTTCTTGAGCCGTCAATTGCAAGCCCATTTTTTGCATGTCGCGGTGATTCAAACGTTCGATGAACATCAAAAACCACATTCCTTCGTCGGCCTTTACGCTCATTGGCAAAAGCATGATCCCGACTAGGAAGGATAAAATAATTTTTTTCATTGGTAAAAATTGAATTAGTTAATTAAAGTGAGCTAGTAGTCTGCCTGCATCCGTATTTGTTACAAGCCATCAACGAAATCTCAAATCGTGCGTGCGAATATAAGGCATTTTTCCAAAATCTTAAAGGAAGTTTATTAAAACTAAAACGATGTTGCTCAATTAATAATTAATAGTTAATAATGAATAATGCACCCGAAACCGAGATACCCTAATTATTAATTATTCATTATTAATTGTTAATTAATTTCTGGGCGAATGGCCGGGCTATCCATTATATCTTTTGCGCCGAACGCCGCGGCAAAAGGATGCCATTCCTATCCCTATCGCAAACTTGAAAAATAGAAAATTTATCCACTAAAAAAAAGCACCTCAATTTGAGATGCTTGTTACCAAAATCAATACTTATCCAAGACACAGCCGAACTGTTTGGATTGTCGTGGAAAAAAAACAATTAATTAGTAATTATCGCATCAAACAAACGATAACCCATTTTTCTGGAATTCCTTCGAAGTAAAAAGCCGCTTTACCATAGCGGTCTTTGTATTTTAAGGATTGCCCATCAACAAAATATAGCGATTTGCCATAGCGGTCTTTGTTTCGAATTGTTTGCCCATCAAAATAAAATAAGGCTTGTCCATATCTGTCTTTCGACCGT
>CALPOS020000131.1 GCA_943325255.2 Sphingobacterium thalpophilum | reverse complement strand
GTGATTGTAACCCACAACGAGGAATTGGCGAATATGGCAGACCGAAAATTGACTATGGTTGACGGTAAAATTTCCTCCTAATCATCATGCTATTAATTGTACTAATATGGTGTTTTCTCTTAGTTACTTTTTATAACATAGGATTTGCATTCAAGAAATTAATAGACATAAAAGAACGCAATGTGACATTGACCGTAATATTGGGAATGTTTGCTGTTACTTTGTTCGCTAGTTTTTGGGCGATTTTTGGAAGAATCAACTTCGAGTTTCAGATGGCTTTAGTACTTATTCAACTTCTAATTGTCGTTAAATATAAAAGTGAATTATTTGCTACCTACCAGCACAACTTTCAGATAATTAAAGAGATAGACGCGTACTTGAAGATTTTCTTTCTCCTAACGTTGGTCGTTATTTTATTTCAGTCCTCTGGAAGTTCGTTTTTCGTTGATAATGAAACCTACTATTTGCAAACCATAAAATGGCTCAATGAATATGGATTTGTGCCAGGGTTAGCCAATCTGCATATTTTCTTTGGACAAACTTCGGGCTGGCATATTTTGCAGAGTGCGTTCTCATTTTCTTATTTTACTGACCATTGCAATGATCTCAACGGGTTTTGTCTGCTGTTGGGAATTGCATTTTCTGTTGGGCAACTTGATATCTATTTCAAAAAAGGCAATCTTCACGCCTTGTTGATGGGACTTTTTCCAACGCTGGTGGTGTTGCTTTTACCTTTTTCAAGCGTTCCCTCTCCTGACTTGGCAGTTATTGTTATTTCACTTTTGCTTTTCTCATTTCATATTATAAGCGATGAAATGTCCAACCCAGATTCATTTACAATTCTTGCCTTACTGGCGTTTTTCATTGTCTATATCAAAATCTCAGCTTTGCCAATTTTGCTGTTGCCGATACTTTATTTTATTTTTCATACCAATAAAAAGCAACACAAAACTGTACCTACGATTTTTTTCGGCGTAATGGTTTTAGTCCTATTTGTCATCAAAAACAGCATTCTAACGGGCTATCCATTTTATCCTTCATCTCTATTTGCACAGTACATCATGTCCGAAAATGCTATTCCACAAGCGCTTTACGAATTTTGGTGGAGTCCGTCAAAGAACTATGGATTTATTGTGCCTCAAAATCAATATCCAACACTTTCTACTGTTGCCATTTTATTGCAATGGATATCGGAATCCTGGGTAATTCGTTCTATCACCTTGATGCTACTATCGCTATTCGTATTGGTTCCTTTCGCAATCCGTAAATCAAAAAACAAAACGGCCTTTTGGATTATTTATGTAACCATGATTGTTCAAATCGTATTTTTGATTTTGACGGCGCCGCAATTCCGTTTTCTTTTGTCCTTTGTAATGTTCTTTGGATTGACATTACTTTCTTTTGTTTTGGTAAAAAAAACACCTATTTACCTTTCCTTGTATATTGGTCTTATCGTTGCAAGTCTTTATATTATATTTCCAATTGCACTGGGAATCAATCACAACCGTGTAGACTTTTATCCGAAGTCATTTTCTCTCTCTCAAATTGTCATTCCAAAATCAAATTCCAATCTACGGGCTACATTTTCAAAAAAAACAAAGGACAATCTGCAGTATTATTCACCAGATGAACATAGCTACATTTGGGTGACTGGAGATGGAAAATTACCTTGTGTCAATAGCAAGCAAATTGAATATTTCGAAAAAAAACTCGGATATTATCCGCAATTGCGTGGTGATAGCTTTTCAGAAGGATTTTACTCCAAAAAAATAGTAAAACCATGACCCTAAAAGAACTCCACGAATTTCTCGAAGAAAAAGTGATACAATATAATACGCCACAATTTATCGAAAGTGATCCGATACAAATTCCACATTTATACACTACAAAAGAAGATATCGAAATCGCTGGATTTCTCACCGCTACTATTTCGTGGGGCAATCGAAAGATGATACTAAAAAATGCGCATAGGATGATGCAATTACTAGGAAATACACCTTACGACTTCGTCATGTCGCATACCGAAACCGATTTGGAGCGCTTGGAAAACTTTGTTCATCGGACATTCAATGGGCAAGATTTTTCAACTTTCATCAAAGGCTTGAAGCATATTTATCAAATCCACGGTGGATTGGAATCGGTTTTTGCGTTGCATCAGGAAGAAGAAAGTTTGCAAAAAAGCATTCACGAATTAAAGTCCTTATTCTTTGAAATCAATCATAAAAATCGAACACAAAAGCACATTTCGGATCCTTACAATAATTCTGCGGCAAAACGCATCAACATGTATTTACGATGGATGGTTCGTCAAGACCATGCGGGCGTGGATTTGGGTATTTGGAAAAGTATTGCTCCATCCAAACTTTCTTGTCCTTTAGACGTCCACTCTGGTAACGTTGCGCGAAAACTAGGATTGCTAGAACGCAAACAAAATGACGGAAAAGCACTGTCAGAATTAGACACTAATCTCCGCAAACTCGACAAAAACGACCCTGTAAAATATGATTTTGCACTATTTGGATTGGGTGTTTTTGAAAATTTTTAGAAAAGCCACTTGTTTCCTTTTTTGCTTATTTCCAAAAAGTTACTACAAAATCACGTTTTAAGGTAGGGTAAATAAAATGTTAATTGTTTAAAACACTAGGTTTATCTATTGCTTGTTTTACTAAATTCGCAGCGCCCTAATGCATTTTTTACAAAATCTTAACTTACGATGAAATTACTCAAAAACAAAAAATCTCTTGGAATTATTATCTTTTCCATGCTAGCGTCCAACGCTTTTACTTATTATTATATCGCTAAAAAAAAGAATGCTGACACGCAAAATGATATCTCGGCAGTTTCTACCGGTTCGTATAAAGTGCAAAGATTAGCTGGATTTAAGTATGTAAAGCCAATTTTGCTCGTCGATGATAAATACGAATCTGAAAATCTCAATGGGCTCAAACAAAATGTAACAGGCATCATCGAAAATTACAAGAAAATCGGCGTTCTTAATTCAGCCTCTTTTTTCTTAAAGGAATTCAACGGCAATGGCTGGACTGGAACAAACGTAGACGAAAAATTTCTTCCAGGATCATTGATGAAAGTACCTGAACTCATCGCCTACTTAAAAATGAATGAACTAAAACCCGGTACGTTGGACCGTGTTATTTCTTATGATAAAGTAAACGATACGGAGCGACACACTAATTTTAATTCCAAATCGATTCAAGTTGGAAAAAAATACACAATTAGAGAATTACTCACATACATGATTAAATATTCCGACAATCAAGCCACCAGTTTGCTTAACGACAATATTGACATTACTGTATTCGGAAAGGTTTTTACTGATCTTGGTTTACCTATTCCCGATTGGAAATCACCGATCTATCCCATTTCTTCACAAGACTATTCTTTGTTTATGAGAGCCTTGTATAATGGTTCTTACCTCAATAAAGAAAATTCTGAAATTGGATTAGAATTACTAAGTCAATGCGATTTCAATCGTGGATTGATTGCGGGAATGCCAAAAGGAACCCAAGTGATCCATAAGTTTGGTGAAGCTGGAGATGCTAATGGGCAACAATTCAGTGAATCTGCTATTATTTATCTTGACAATAATTGTTACGTGCTTACTATTATGACCGCTGGGAAAGACTACAAACAGCTTCCTCAAATTAGCAAAGAAATTTCTGCTTCAGTGTATCAATTTATGCAGATGAATCCAATACCAGCGAACTAGTCTCTTTAGAAGAGAATTGTGCGAAACTATTCTTAATGCTTTAAAAAGCTTACCTTTGCGCAAATTTAATCCTAATGAGCACTTTCGAACAATTCAATCTACCAAAATCGGTTCAAAAAGCCATCGATGAATTAGGTTTTACAACACCCACGCCAATACAAGAAAAATCATTTTCTGTAATCATGTCAGGACGCGATATGATGGGCATTGCTCAGACTGGCACAGGTAAAACTTTTGCCTACTTATTGCCACTTCTGAAACTTTACAAATTTACACCAACACATACTCCAAAAATTGTCATCTTGGTACCAACACGTGAATTGGTGGTTCAAGTGGTTGAAGAAGTTGAAAAACTAACCCAATATATGTCCGTTCGAACATTGGGAATTTATGGTGGAGTAAACATCAATACGCAAAAAACAGCAGTATATCAAGGAACCGACATTCTTGTTGGAACACCGGGAAGAACGATGGACTTAGCATTGGATAATGTAATTCGCTTCGACGAAACTTCAAAGTTGGTGATTGACGAATTTGACGAAATGTTGAATTTAGGTTTCCGACCACAATTGACTTCAATCCTGGCGATGATGAAACCAAAACGTCAAAACATTCTTTTTTCCGCCACAATGACGGATGAAGTTGACGCAGTTCTAAACGACTTTTTCGATTTTCCTGAAGAAGTGAGCCTTGCCGCCTCTGGAACTCCTTTGACAAACATTACCCAATGGTCATATAAAGTACAAAACTTCAATACAAAAATCAACCTGCTGAAACACCTGTTAGCGGGAAATGAAAATATGAGTCGTGTCTTAATTTTTGTAAACAACAAGAAAATATCAGACATGCTTCACGAAAGTATTGAAGAAACTTTTGAAGGACAATTCGGGGTAATACACTCCAACAAATCGCAGAACTACCGACTGAATACGATGGCTTCTTTCCAGGAAGGAAATTTACGCGGTATTATCACGACCGATATTATGGCGCGTGGTTTAGATATATCAGACATTACTCATGTCATCAATTTTGAAATGCCGGAATTTCCAGAACTCTATATGCACCGAATTGGTCGAACGGGTCGTGCAGATGCAACCGGGACAGCGATTAGCTTTTACACAACCCGAGAGGAAGAATACAAATTGGAAGCAGAAGTCCTGATGAATCTCGAAATTGAAAACGTTGACTTTCCTGAAGAAGTGGAAGTTTCACTCAAGCTGATTGGTCCAGAAAAAGACAAAGAACCGATGAAGTTCTTGCTTAAAAAACCAAAATTAGAAGGAGAAGGCGCTTTCCATGAAAAAGCAAAAAAGAATAAAAAAGTCAATTTAGGTGGTCCATCTAAAACAAAAAAGAAAACTTCTGGCTCTGTCAACAGAAACATGTTAAAGACCAGAGATAAGAAACGAAAAGACAAGAAATAATTACTGTTGAATACTTGACAATTGATAATTGATTGCTATTTTTGACAATAGAAAAATCACTGAACTCCACGACAATTTAATACCGTGAAGTAAACTAAATTAAGCATGCAATTCAAACATCCGGAAATTCTTTACTTCCTATTTTTACTGCTTATTCCGATATTGGTTCACTTGTTTCAATTGCGTCGATTTAAAAAAGAATATTTTACGAATGTTCGATTTTTAAAAGAAATCTCCATACAAACCCGAAAGAGTTCAAAAATCAAAAAATGGTTACTATTGGCGACAAGATTGTTGCTTTTGACCTTCATCATACTCGCTTTTGCACAACCTTTTTTCGCAGCCAAAGACCAGAAGAATAGTAACAACGAACTCTATATTGTGTTGGACAATTCCTACAGTATGCAAGCGAAAGGTCAAAAAGGCGCTTTGTTAAAGCGTGCCATCGAAGATCTTTTGGAACACGCTCCTGAGAGTCAAACTTTTTCATTAGTAACCAATTCCGAGACATTTTGGAATACCGATGTCAAATCGATTCAAAAAGAGTTGCAAAATCTGTCTTACAGTCCATTGTCTTTCCAATTAGAAAGTGCGATGGCAAAAATAAAATCGCATCCCTCCAATTTAAACAAAGATGTTGTTGTGATTTCGGACGCCATTGGTTTGCAATCAAAGCAACTCAAAAGTATTGACAAATCCTGGAACACCATTTTTGTCGTTCCAAAAGCAGAACAAAAAAATAATGTGTCTATTGACAGTGTTTTCATTGAACAAACGCTCGATAATTTTTATGAAATTGGAATTCATTTAACTTCTTATGGAGAAGATAATAAAGAATTTCCAATGGCTTTATACAATAAAGAAAAACTGATTGCTAAGACTATTTTTAAAATGGAATCGAAGGAAAAAATCGTAAAATTCACCATTCCAAAAGACGATTTCAATGGTTATGCGAGCATCACAGACAACAGTTTATCCTATGATAACACGTTGTACTTTAGTATTTCTAAACCAGAAAAACT
>CALPOS020000130.1 GCA_943325255.2 Sphingobacterium thalpophilum | reverse complement strand
AGTTTTCTTTTTAAATTCTTTCGGAAGGTTATTATTTCCTGGTAAAATAAAAGTATAAGGCCCAGGCAAGGAACGCTTTAAAATCTTAAATGTTGATGTATCGATTTGCTTCACATAATCCGACAAATTACTCAAATCATGACAAACAAAAGAGAAATTGGCTTTCTCTAATTTGATGCCTTTAATCTTGGCAATCCGCTCTAAAGCCTTGGTATTCGTAATATCACAACCCAAACCATAAACTGTGTCCGTTGGATAAATGACCAAACCACCGTTGCGCAAGACCTCAACAACTTTTTTAATCGCGGCTTCATTGGGTTTGTCTTCGTATATTTTGATGAATTGGGACATCTTGGATTGTGAGATTGTTGGATTATTAGATTTTTAGATTATTGGATTGTTAGATTATCCGATGACATCGAGTTTGGCAAAGCGCAACAACAATTTCTTAATGCCGCCCACTTCAAACTTAATTTCTGCTTTTTTATCGCCGCCAACGCCTTCCAAATTGATGACTTCACCTTTGCCAAATCGTTCGTGCATGACAATATTTCCAACCGTCAACTTCGAGTCGAACAAATTCGCACCCGCAGGTGGATTTCCAGAAACTGGTTTTAATTTTCGAATTGTCGCTGTTGGCTCTTCTCCGTACTTCTTTGGTGGCGTTCCACTTACAGGTTTTGCCAACCGCAATTTCGATTTATCGACATCGCCAAAAATATCATTATCAATCATCGGTTTGTACCGATAATTGGTTTCTTCAATCGATAAATATTCTAAATACTGTCCGTCGATTTCTTCAATAAAACGTGAAGGTTCGCTATCTGTCAATTTTCCCCAACGGTAACGTGATTGCGCATAAGTTAAATACGCTTGCTTTTCGGCTCGAGTTAATGCTACATAAAACAATCGACGCTCTTCTTCTAATTCACTTCTCGTACTAATACTCATTGCACTTGGGAACAAATCTTCTTCCATTCCGACGACAAAAACATACGGAAATTCCAATCCTTTCGCCAAGTGAATCGTCATCAACGCGACGCGATCGTCATCGCCGGTATCTTTATCTAAGTCAGTCGCCAGCGCCACATCTTCTAAAAACTCAGACAACGCACCACGAGCACCATCAATTTCTTTTTGCCCTTCGGTAAAATCTTTGATACCGTTGAGTAATTCTTCTATATTCTCAATACGCGCAATACCTTCCGGTGTTCCGTCTTTCTTCAACTCTTGCACCAAACCGGTTTTCTTCGTCACATGATCTGCCAAGTAAAACGCATCTTGATTTTCATTAATCACTTGAAAACTTTGAATCATCGTGACAAAATCCTGCAATTTGGCTTTGGTTCCGGAATTCAATTTCAAATCGATTTTATCTATGTTTTGCATCACTTCAAACATCGAACGCTTGTAGTGATTGGCAGCAATCGTCAATTTTTCAATCGTCGTATCGCCAATACCTCGCGCGGGATAATTTATCACCCGAATCAACGCTTCTTCATCTTTCGGATTAATGACCAAACGCAAGTAACACAAGACATCTTTAATTTCTTTTCTTTGATAAAAAGACAAACCACCATAAATTCGATATGGAATATCTCGCTTTCGCAACGCATCTTCCATCGAGCGGGATTGCGCGTTGGTTCGATACAAAATAGCAAACTGCCCATTCATCATTTGATGTTGCATCTTTTGCTCCCAAATCGTGCTGGCGACGTAACGGCCTTCTTCACTATCGGTAATGCTGCGGTGTACTTTTATTTTATTCCCCAAATCGTTAGCGGTCCATACGACTTTATCCAAACGGGTTTTGTTCTTTTCGATAATCGAGTTCGCGGCTTCGACAATATTCTTGGTCGAACGATAATTCTGCTCTAATCGATAGGTTTTGACGTTATCGTAATCTTTCTGGAAATTCAAGATGTTATTGATATTCGCCCCACGAAAAGCGTAAATACTCTGCGCATCATCGCCCACTACACAAATATTTTGAAAGCGATCCGACAAAGCGCGAACAATCAAATATTGCGAATGATTGGTATCTTGGTACTCATCGACCAAAATATAACGAAAACGATCTTGGTATTTCGCCAATACATCCGGAAAACGATTCAGCAATTCGTTGGTTTTGAGAAGCAAATCGTCAAAGTCCATCGCGCCTGCTTTGAAGCAACGCTCCACATAATTCTGATAAATTTCACCCAAACGCGGTTTCTTCGACATCGCATCTGATTCCTGCAATTCTGGGTTATTGAAATACGCTTTAACCGTAATCAGTGAATTTTTATAAGACGAAATTCTACTTAAAACCTGCTTTGGTTTGTAGATGTCTTTGTCCAATTGCATTTCTTTGATGATCGCCGAAATCAATCGAACACTATCTTGCGTATCATAAATCGTAAAGTTCGAAGGATAGCCTAGTTTATCCGCTTCAGAACGCAATATCCTGGCGAATACGGAGTGAAACGTTCCCATCCACAAATTCTTAGCTTCGTTGGTACCGACAATTTGCGCAATACGAGATTTCATTTCACGCGCGGCTTTATTGGTAAAGGTCAATGCCAGAATGCTAAACGCATCCACGCCCAAACTCATCAGATATGCAATACGAACGGTGAGCACACGGGTCTTTCCTGAGCCAGCACCGGCAATAATAATCATCGGCCCATCTTTTTGGAGGACAGGTTGTTGTTGTGCTTCGTTAAGTTGACTGATGTGCTGTTGCATTTCTTTTAGGAATCTGAGTTCCTAAACTGACTCAGATTGAAAGCAAAAATAGGCAATTAGAGACGAAGATTAAGTACGAGTTTTCAACAATTATGAGAATATAATTATTCTGTTTCTTTGACTTCAATTGCAACTTTTTATCGAGAGGCAAGTACTATTTCTTCTAATGCAAATGGAACCTATTAAAATAAAAAAAGCGCAAATAAATCTTTGCGCTTCTTTATCATATAAAACTATTATTATTCTTTCATGACCTTCTCAGTCACTTTAATTCCATTTTCAAATTCAATTTGTAAAATATACAGTCCTTTCGAGAAGTTTGCAATAGTGATCTGATTTTGATTTCCTTCATAAACTTTTTGACCAATTGAGTTGATCATCGAACAATTCTTTATTGTCTCCTTAGCGTCTATAGTAAGAAGTTCTGAAGCTGGGTTCGGAAAAATAGAATAGTCAACAAAAGTCGGCACTTCTGTTCCTAAAGGATTTGCAGTTCCCTGCAAGTATAATGATATCGGAAAATACCCTTCACCATTTACAAATTGAGCCGCTGGAACGGTAATTCTAAAATTGTGATTTCCAGCACTTAAAAGACCTATATTTATTTTTCTAATGGGTATATTATAACCTGGACACCAATTACTAAACGATTGCCACTGCGCATCGGTTCTAGGCGAAGGCCCATAAATTCCGTTCGGTTGCGTATTATAAATTCGATAAGGTTCACAAGTCAATTCTCCCGGTTTATATCTCAAAATTGTAGTATTGAAATTATCAAGATAAACGTTATGCCATCTTCTATTATACTCTTCCCCGCCAGAATTAGCGCCATGATTTGAAGTAATCAAATAAAAACTAGAATTATCGATGTCGGTCGGCAAATTAATACTGATAGTTCTGACCGTTTGACCCAGTGCATCAGAGGCTCCAACTTGGTAATTATTTAAATTCTTTTTAAAATTTAAAGGTAAAAGGAAATTATTGCTTGAAATGAAAGGCGTTGTATCTGACACAAAATCTACAGATCCGAAACACACGCTTGTTACTCCAGCGCAGCCGGCAACCTCAGCTTGAGCGGCATAAGGAACACCGAATACTTCAAGTTCAACCCAAAAATCATAGGCAGCAATCAGCGCAGGATCTTTGAATATTTTTGCCATATTCTCGATATTGAAAGTATAAGGAACTTCAAAAGGAGCAATATTCTTGTTCATAAAAGGGGTAATAAATCTTGCCAATTCAAATTTAGGAACCTCATTGGTATCATACGTTAAAGCACCTTTGGGTGTAAAAGCTAAATTAACATTACCAATTCGATCGTAATTATCACAATCTGCTTTTATCGTAACGTTTAGCGTCATGGTGCTTCCAAACGCAAGTAACTGATCTTCCGTCAGTTTTTTAGCATACAAATCATTACGGTGGCGGATAATTCCATCCGGAACAGGCAGATTTACCGTCACTGCATAGCCATCATAAAAACGAATTTGATTAAAAACATTGAGTGTTGTAATCTGTGCCACTGCTTCAAATGCATTCATACTCATAACACTAATAACAAATAGAAGTAATATTTTTTTCATAATATTTTATTTTTAGTAAAAATAACAGAAATTTTGATACAAATATTTTATCCTTTATTTATTTTTTCATGGAGTCAAAAAGGATGGAATGTTTTACTTTTGCGTCAATTCAAATTATATTAAATCAAATGAACGCTGATAAACTTCTAGAATTGTTGTTTTATACCTTGCCTGCTTTAATCACGGGCGGTGTGGCTTACTATTTATTTACAGCCTATTTCAACGACCAACAAAATACCCGTCGTTGGCTATTGCAAAAAGAAAATCAAAAAGATGCTTTGCCACTTCGATTGCAAGCTTTCGAGCGCATGGCTTTGTTTTTAGAGCGCATCAATCCAACAAAACTACTCATTCGCATCAAACCACTTTCTAACGATAAACACGAATACGAAAATCTTGTCATTGCGCAAATCGAACAAGAATTTGAGCACAACCTAACACAACAAATTTACATGACCGACGAATGTTGGACGATCATCATCACCGCTAAAAACGCGACGATACAAATGATTCGCAAAGCCAATATGAGCGAACGTGTAGACAGTGCCGACAAACTGCGAGAAGTAATCTTATCTGATTTAATGGAAAAAGCGACACCGAGTAGCGCCGCTTTGAGTTATTTGAAGAATGAGTTGAACGGATTTTTGTAAATTACTTTTCGCCACGAAGGCGCTAAGTCACGAAGAAAAAAATAAAAAGGTTCAAAGGATAAATTATTCTTTTGAACCTTTTAAAGTTAAAAACCTTTGCGCCTTAGTGCCTTCGTGGCAAAACCCTATCTCGAATAATTCGGTGCTTCCTTAGTAATCGTCACATTATGCGGATGACTTTCCGTAATGCCGCTAGACGTAATTCGAACAAATCTTCCTGTATCTTGCAAAGTAGCAATGTCTTTCGATCCGCAATAACCCATTCCAGCTCGCAAGCCACCAATAAATTGTTGCATGCTTTCATTCAATTCTCCTTTATACGGCACGCGACCTACAATGCCTTCCGGAACCAATTTCTTCACATCGTCTTCCACGTCTTGAAAATATCTGTCCTTTGAGCCTTCTTGCATCGCTTCTACGGAACCCATGCCGCGATACGACTTGAACTTTCTTCCTTCAAAAATAATCGTCTCTCCGGGAGATTCTTTCGTTCCTGCCAATAATGATCCTAACATCACGCTATCGGCTCCGGCAGCAATCGCCTTTGGAATATCACCAGTATAACGAATCCCACCATCGGCAATCACTGGAACACCACTGCCTTTGATTGCAGCAGCCACTTCCAACACCGCAGAAAACTGTGGAAATCCAACACCAGCAACCACTCGCGTCGTACAAATCGAACCTGGTCCGATGCCCACTTTTACGCCATCAGCGCCATTCTCAACTAAGAATTTTGCCGCTTCAGCGGTGGCGATATTACCAACGATAACATCCAATTTTGGAAATTTACCTTTGATTTCTTTCAATACATTCACGACCCCTTGCGTATGTCCATGCGCCGTATCAATAATAATCGCATCTACGCCCGCATTAACCAATGCTTCTGCTCGTAAGAAAGCATCTGCTGTAACGCCAATCGCTGCAGCTACGAGCAATCGCCCGAAAACATCTTTGTTGGCAATGGGTTTTTGTGTCAATTTGGTGATATCTCGAAAAGTAATCAATCCAACCAATTTATAATCGGCATTGACCACAGGTAATTTTTCAATTTTATGTCCTTGCAAAACCACTTCTGCTTGTTCTAACGACGTTCCTTCTGCCACTGTAATCAAATTAGAACTGGTCATGACTTCAACAATCGGACGGGTGCTATTCTTTTCAAATCTCAAATCGCGATTCGTTACAATTCCTTTTAGTTTTTTGTTCTCATCAACGATAGGAATGCCACCAATGCCAAACTCTTTCATCGCATTCTT
>CALPOS020000129.1 GCA_943325255.2 Sphingobacterium thalpophilum | reverse complement strand
CCATCCACACCTGCATTAGCTTGTGGATTAATAGTAATAGTGGCAAGAGAAGTATCATTTGCACAAGGCGCCACACCAGCCACGGTATAGGTAAAAGTCGAAGACGAAGCACCCACCGCCGGCACAAAAGTACCTGCCCCGGCATTAAAAATACCACCAGCTCCGGTTGTTCTTGTCCAAACACCGCCGGCTTGTTCACCGGTAATTAAAGAAAACAAATCAATAGAAGCCACAGAAGAATCACAAACAGCGACACCTCCATCCACTCCTGCATTTGGAGGTGCGTTTATCGTTATTGTAGTTGTAGTGTTGATTGCAGGGCAACCACCACTTGCCGGAATCGTGTACGTGATGGTGTATGGTCCAGGAGTACTTGATGCTGGAGTAATCAATCCGGTACTTGAATTAACTGTTAAGCCTACTGTTGAACTGTATGTTCCTCCTGTATAAGCGCCAGTTCCTGCTATAGTTACCGCTTGTGTACCGCTCGTTGTACAGACAGCAGCAGCAGGATAGCTTATTGTTGCTGTCGGTCCGGCAGTGGTTCCAATTGTGACTTGACTAGTGGTAGTGCAACCTACTCCATTATTTGCCGTTAGTGTATAAGTCGTAGGAACAAGTGGGCAAACCGTAGGAGTTAAGGTAGTTGCATTAGTCATTGCAGTTGTTGGAGTCCATGTAAATGGCGGTAAATTATTATTAAATGTAATTGTCCAACTATTTATGCTTCCTAAATCACCCCCTATATCATCTTGAACAAACAAATTCCAAGTACCATTTGAATTGCAACCATTTAATAACGCAAAAGAATCTTCTGGAGCGTAGGTCCCTGTAAAAGGGGCTGTTCCGGTGGTTATTGGACTAATTGCTGTTGGAGTAAAGCAAGTGTTGGTATAATTTTCACCAAGCCCACCATTATCTGTTGATAATTGAATTATAGTGCCGTTTGGACATTGAAGAAAAATATCCAGATCAGAATCCCACGTATGTGTCAAATTAATGCAAACAGATGCAATAGAAGTGTTCGCTAATGTTGTCGGCGCAATTCCCGAGACAATAATAGGTGAATTAACACCGACGATATTTCCATCCGGAATGGGGAATAATGTATTATTTGAAAAGCTTAAAGGTCCTACAGAACCAACAGCATTGGTAGATCCACTCAGATTAATGCAAGCGCCAGGACAAACGGAACCACCGACACCGGCATTTACAGTCGGAAGAGGGTTTACAGTTACCGTTTGCGTAATTGAATTTTGACAACCTCCCGGAACAGCAGTAACAAGTAAAGTTACTGACTGAGGCCCTGACGTGGCGAAAATATGCGATGGATTTTCTAAGTTGGAAGTAAATCCGTCTCCGAAATTCCAGCTATATGTGAAATTTCCATTTGTTGTATTGGTAAATTGTGTTGGACTGCCAATACAAGCCGTTGTTGCGGTAAAAGTTGGATTTGGACTTGCGAACGTGGCGGTTGTTCCAGTAAAATCGAGAGTAAAACCTGCATTAGATGCGGCAGTAAATCGATCCACCAAAATTGTATAGGTTTGCCCGGCTGTAACTGCCAATACTGGTTCACATTGTCCACCTGGACAGCCTAATCCCGTTGTTCCGTTTGCTCCGAGGGTAGGGCTCCAATTACACGAAAGCTCTGTACCTAAGCACGCAGTTGTAGTATCAAATATTGCAAAATCATAGTCAACAGCAACTGTTGGAGTAATGGTGAATGCTAAATTACCAGAAGTTGCAGCCGTAAAAGTATACCAGTTAGAAGACCTTTCGCCAGGAGCGCCAAAACATGTCGGTGCCTCTTGGGTTGCACCAACTCCTCCAACGCCATCAGGTACTGATAATGCACTGGGACTGCATAATGTTTGAGCTCCAGCGCAGTCTTGAATCGGTAACGGAGGACCTATTGGAAGTGATTGCTGCACACACACTCCAAAAGTCCCGGCAGTATTTCCATTACCGTCAACTGCTATGTAGTATGTGTTATTAATAGTCAATCCATGCAGTATGACGTCGGTATGCAAAAGAC
This sequence comes from Sphingobacterium thalpophilum, assembly GCA_943325255.2. Classification (GTDB taxonomy): domain Bacteria; phylum Bacteroidota; class Bacteroidia; order Flavobacteriales; family Flavobacteriaceae; genus Flavobacterium. The sequence goes on along the minus strand of CALPOS020000129.1, from coordinate 4,289 downwards.
CTCCAGTAGTATTGACATCTTCTTGGCAGCCAATTTGAACTAAACTGCCGCAAGCACCACTGTAGACGGCAATTTGCGTATTTCCCAAAGTACCAGCAAAATTAGTCGAAATTTCAACGTCAGCAGTGGTTGCTACGAACGAAAACCAAACAGTATTGCTCATCGTATTGGGTGACCAACAACTTGGAGTTGCGGGATTGCCAATAGTAGTAGCGGCAACATTGGTATATAATATTGAAGTACAGCTACCCACCTCTACTGCTAATGTTTGAGCCGTAACGCAAGTGTCATTTGGTGGTTGAGCATAACTGCGCTGTATGAATATCATAAACATAAAAACAGCGCATAGAAAAGGATTCGTGAACTTCATACTTCCTATATCTTATTGTTCCTTTTTGCTATGTTTAAGGTATTCTTCTCTGCTGACAGGTTTGTCATTGACAATATAAAAAACCTCCGGAGAAGCCTTTTGATTAGAATCAAAAACTTTCTTTTGAATTTGTAAATTCGTTTTTGAATCGATGACCAATGAATCATTATTTTTTTCTGATAATAATGTATCCTCAAAAGCGCCCCTATTTTTAGAAAACGTTTGAGATAAAGCACTATTAGATGCAATAAAAAGTATAAAAAGGGAGAATAGCTTTTGTAACATAGAATGTATATAAAAATTTCGTTAGTGACCACGATTAGTATTTAATCAGAAAAACAGCTAATCTTATAGTCTCTGCAGAAATAAAATTAGTGTCATAATGAAATGCTTGCGAAGTAGAAATGGAGGGATGTTAAAAGTAGATAAAAAATATTAAAATCGATAGAATTTCGCACTTAAATTTTAGTTTATTTGTGGTTTATCTTGACAAATTGTATAAATTTTTGAATTAAATAAGATATTTGATGGCAAGAAAAAAGGAAATGGAAACGATTGGAAATAGGGGCGATAAGATTTTTATGAGTTTATTAAATATCAATGATTAGTTTTCGCCAGTTAAGCTAACAAACTACATTTTTTATATTTTCAGAAAATTATAAGATAAGAACTTGCTTGAACGTGTTAGAATTTTTATATTTTTAACCAATATTTTTTTCTAAAGTTGTAATTTTCACGGATGATTTTTGGTGCCAAAATCATCTCTTGATTTGCGATGTTCTTAATTAGAAGTAATACAACATTTCACCGGCATAAATTAGTATTTGAAGTACATTTGTTGCTTGAAGAAAAGTTCAATTTTGCTTGACATATAAATGAATAAAAATGAGAATTATTATTATACTGTTTTTTGTGACTTTTCAGACCGATGCACAGTCTATTTGGCCGACATTGCTTCAAATGAGGGAAGCTTTTGACCCTTCTAGTCTTTCTCCTACTCTTTGGGTTAATCCTTACCGCGATGCCTATGTGTCAACAATTGATAACAATGGAACACGTCGAAAAGGGAATATTATAGATAGTGCAATAGCAAGAACTGGTCAAGCCTTGGCTACCGCCGGCACGCTTGGAAGCAAACCTATATATAATGGTGAAGGATGGTATTTTGAACAAGGGTCGAAACTTATCACCGGAACCAATTCGACTTACAATTTTTTGCATAATGGAGGAAACTTTGATGTTTGGTGCACGGTGTTTATATGTCCGCCTGCCACAGGGAATTATTACCGCGCATTAATTAACACAAACGGGATTTCGGGTACCGCAAAAGGAATTATCATGAGTATCAATTCTGTGAATGGAAATAATAATTTGGAGGTAAAAGTTGGAAATGGCAATAGTGCATTCATTAGTCTTTCTGGATTCAATTCGCTAGTTCCCAATACGACAAATAAGATTAGAGTCACAAAGTCGGGTAATTCTGCAATATTATTTGTTAACGGAACACAAGTAGCTTCGCAAACCATCGTTTTGCCAGCCGGTACGGAAGACGCGGCTGCGCAGATGACGTTAGTGAGTAATGAGTCAGCATCAGTAAACGTATATCTTAAAGATGTTATGATTTTTGATAGAGTTTTGACTGCAGGTGAAGTACTGTCTATGAATTCAAGGAATTTTGCTTCAATTACCCCAACTCCAATGAATGTATATTTATTGGCTGGCGATTCAAACTGTGCGGGCCGAGGTTTAAATTCTGAAATAGCATCAGATTTGACTGGGAATATTGCGAGTGCATATATGCCTTTAATTAACAGTTCACTAGATTATACGACTTATCCCGGAAAATTGCTTTTAGGAACTAACCAAACAATTCCTACTGAGTTTCCAGCCACGCAACATGGCGCCGAAATGAGGTTTGGAAAAGCTATGGGAGCGATTAAGGACACTTATTTGATTAAATATGGAATAGGAAGCACTCCATTATTTCAAAGTTCTTTAGGCGATTGGAATGTTGCCACACCGAGTTCATACTTTAAAAAGTTCACGAGTTCCGTTATACCGCAGGCCCTTAGTGATCTTGTACATATTTATAGGCGGACACCAGTCTTTAGAGGTTTTATATGGACGAATGGTGGGAACGATGCGGTTGTGGGAGGTTCAAACGTAGCATGGACCAGAACAGGTACTACGATAACTGTAACAGAGAGTTCACATCGTCTAAGGACAGGTTTTAAAGTCCCAATAACCAACGCAAGTGATTTATCGACGATACCTTTGGGAATTTACAATTTAACTTTAATTGATAATAATCGCTTTAGTTTTCAAGGGATAGATTCTGGAGCAACCTCAGGAGTTCTTTCATATTCTGCTGGCAGCACTTACAAAGAAAATTTAACGGCACTTATTAATGGAACAATTGATTTTTTAGCTAGTGGCATTAAAAATCAAATTACGGGGAGAATCGGATATCCAGTAAATAAACTCAGAATTTTTATTACAGAGACGCCCGGAGCAGCTGTTTTTGATTCAAATTCATATACAAGTTTATTGTTGGCTCAAAGAGCAGTCGGGAATAATTATTTGGCTGAAAATCCGACGAGAACTGCAAACGTATTAGGAACTATTTCTCTGCAAACAGAAGATTTAGAGATGCAAGATCCTCTTCATTTCTCGACTAGTTCGTACGATACTATTGGTCAGCGTGAGGCAAATTATTTTATGCAATTTATTAACGAGTAGAATCAGTCCGAGCTATTTTCTCAGTTTTAGTTCTTTAATTGTTTTCATTGTGTTTGTAGCTACGAAATTATCTTTTGTTTTTATTTAGCGAGGAAACGAATTCTAATCAATTAATTCTTTTGCTCCCTCTTTTGGAATATAAACCATAAGCAGAAATGCCTTTTCTGGCTAAAAGTTAATCCTTTTTACTTATAAATAAAAAATCCCGGTGTGACCGGGATTCGTTTTCTTTTTATTGAAATAATTAAAAATTGATATTAACTACACCATTCAGCAAATCTTGTGCGCTTGTCTGGCTTTCATTCGCCAACTCCCAGCGAAAAGTTCCAACTACAGAAGTGCCAGAATTGACCGTTATGTTTGAAGTCCAGTCGTTTCCGAAGACGGCGGGAATTAAAGGTCTAAAGATCTGGCTGAAAAGGCGAAGTTCGAAATTGTTGATTTTGTTTGTGCCGGTTTGGCCCACTTCTACGTCAAAATCAATTTCATATAATGTTGTATTGCTCTTTTCTCCGTGAACGTGACGTGTCGTACCTGAAGTAGTAACAGTAATCTCGTCAAATACAAGTGGCGCCGAACCCAAACTCATAGAAAGTGTTCCTGTTGTTGTCGGCAAAGTACAATCCAAGCCATCGATTATATTCTGCAAGTCACCGAACTCGTCACCACAACCGTTGATTTCATTTTATAACGCCGTTTTGTAAGCAGTGCATTTTTCTACTAGAGTTGCCGTTGTAGCAGCATTGTAGGCCGCCTCCGCCTCCTCGGTTGCATTGGATAAACTTTCACAACTTGGAGCCGAGTCAGAAGAATCACTGGAACTACTGCAGGCGATGGACAAAATCACCATTAGTGCAATACTCGAAAATAATTTAATTGTTCTCGTTTTTTTAGTTTTAGAATGAATAATGAATAGAATAAAAAAAGGCCATCATTTATGACAGCCTTTCTGCTTTTGCTCCCTCTATTGGAGAAAGTTACAATTTTAATGCGATGATTGCTTATTCAATTCTCTTAAATTCAAGAAGATAATTTTACTATAAAAAATATAGTTTTAAATGCGGTGATATTTATTTGAAAAATATAATTATGAAAAAACCAAAAAACTACGAAATCCTTTCAAATCTCTTTTTTATCAATTCTTTGTAGGCAACCTTAAACTCATCACTCATAAAACTAT